>CAMBTV010000037.1 GCA_945870835.1 Chitinophaga pinensis | reverse complement strand
TATTGTGCATGAATCGCCGCTTGGGCAAAGCTATCACGGGCTTCTGGGTTAAATCCAAGTTGAAATTTTTTGATAATTTCTTCTTTAAATCCTCTTTGCTTTAAATAGCTAAGACCAATATCCTGGCCATCTTCGTTATTAAATAAATAATCACTAAAAAATTTTTGTGCAAAACCATTGATTATAAATAAACTGTCAGCGCTAAGTTGCTGAAGTTTTTGCTCAGGGGTAGTTTCTGTTTCCTCTATTTCTACATTGTACTTTTGGGCTAACCACCGAAGTGCTTCTACATAGCTGTATTTTTCATGGTCCATTAAAAAACCAATGCTATTTCCGCTTCTACCACATCCAAAACATTTATATATCTCCTTTGCAGATGATACGGTGAATGAAGGACTTTTTTCATTGTGAAAAGGGCATAATCCTAGGTGACTGGTGCCTCTTTTTTTTAGTTTAATAAAGGAGCCAATAATGTCGATAATATCAATCCTTGCTTGGATCTGTTGTATGGTGTTTTGTGATATCAATTAATTTAGTCTGTTGTGTATTTGGGCAAATGTAACAAATGTTAATAGCCATAAGTAATCCTTTAGCTAAATTTTAGTTAATAGAGGTCTGTTTTTGTCATTTTCTAGGTGTTTTGTGAAATTTTATCGCGCAGTAGTTTTGAATTAACAACAAACTAATATCTTTGTCACTAAATTATTATGATATGAAGAAGCTTTTCTTTTTGATTGTTTTGTTTAATATGGTATCGGGTATAAATGCTCAAGACATTAAAGACTTAAAAAACTACAGTCTGCTCGGTCAAACAAAAAAAGGTAAAGAGGCAGTAGATAAGTTTTTGTCTGTCCCTAAAAATGCTTTAAAACCAGAGGGTTGGTTCTATAAAGGAGCAATTTATGTAGAAGCATCTAGGGATTCTACAATGCCAGCTAGTCAAAGTGATGAGTTGAAAGCAACTGCTTTTGCTGCTTTAAAAAAGTATAGAGAATTAGATCCTAAAGTGCCGCTACTAATAGAGCGTAACAATGGTCCTATATTTGATTTGTACATTGGGTATTTTTCCGAATTAGGTGTAAAATCTTACATGGCAAAAGATCCTGCTACTGCTGTTGAATTTTTCAAAAAAGCCTTGGATGTACATCAATATATTTCTTCAAACAATTTAGTTGGAAACAATGGATTTAAATTTTCTAACCTTGATACTACTCTAGTTTTATACACAGCAATTGCTGCTGGAGAAGCTAAACTACCTGATGAAGCGGCAGTTTTTTATAATAAATTAATTGATGCGAATGTTTCAGGAGAAGAGTATATTGATGCTTATCAAGTAATGGCTGAGCGCTACAAGACCAAAAAAGACAAGGCAGCTTTTGACAATCTAATTGCAAAGGCAAAAAAATTCTACCCAACAAATAATGAATATTGGATTGGAATGCAAATTGAAGAAGCTACTGATGGGGTAGGGAAACCAGAAATTTTTTCGAAATACGAAGAATTAGTGGCTAAGATTCCAGGAAATTATGCGTTGTGTTACAATTATGCAGTTGAACTTTACCGTTACATCTATTCTGATGAAATGCAGAAAGTAAATACTACTGACTTTAAAAATAAGCTACCTGAGGTTATGAAGAAGGCGATAGCAATTAAATCTACTATCGAAGCCAATTTTTTATTAGCCAATTTTTTTTATAACAATTCGATAGACATTTCAGAAGAAGCTAGAAACATAAAAGGTGTTAAACCAGAAGACTTAAAAAAGAAAAAGGAGCTACAAGCTCAATCAGACATTGCTATGACACAGGCGATTCCTTTTGCTGAGGCTACAGTTTCTATCTATGCAACCATTTCAAAACCTAAGAGTTCAGATAAAGTTAACTGTAAGCAATCTTTTTCAATATTAAAAAGTATCTACGAGTCAAAGAAAGATGCTGAAAAAGTTGCGCTTTATGACGCTAAAGTAAAAGCATTTGAATAAATCTATTTGAACTATAAAAAAAGGCAGTCTGTAAAATTCAGGCTGCCTTTTTTTATATATTAATTGGTATGGCTGTAATTTTTAAAAGAATTAGCAAATGATAAGTTGCTAAAATTCTTTTAATACCTTCACTAACTTATCAGCAATGATAGAATAACCTTTGTCAGAGGGATGTAACCCGTCGTAAGTGATATCGATCGCTTCTGTTGGATACGGGTAGTCATCTGTTTCTGCATTAAATGGAATTCCAATAAAAGAAGGGTAGGGATAATTTTTGTAGTTTCCAGATAGAGGGTCTTTTAAGCGTTTGTATTTCACCATTTTCTCTGCCCCCAAGCTTTTTGTATTGTAGAGATCTACGAGAGTGAATTTTTCATATTGAGCGATTGAATCAATAGCTTGTGCGAATTGAGCAAGGGTTTGACCTTTCTTTTCATTATAAGAACCATGTGAATTGTTTTTCATGTTGGTAATGTACACGAAATCGCCTCTTTGCATAGGGGTAATTAAAATAATTTTGGCATTGTTATTTAAGCTACGAAGCTGATTGATTATAATGCGAAATGATCCATAAACTGTTTGGTTGCCGGTATTTTTTTTATAATCTGATAAATTTCCAATTGCTCTCCCTTGCCACCAATCGTTGGTACCTAAAAAAATTGAATAAACATCCGCAGTGGGAATAGCAATTTTCTCAAGGTTTTCAGCAATGGCTCCCGAAGTCCAACCATTGTGCCCTTGGTTAATATAGTTGATATAGGGAAGCTTTTCCACCACCCGGGTCATATATCCTTTTGTTATTCTGTTGCCTGTTTCATTGGTATGATCATTTAAATAAGTGATGGAATCACCGATAGCTACCCAGGTAATATTTTTCCTTGAAAAAGAACAGATAAATAACAGAAGAGTAAATAAGATGAATATTTTTTTCATTTATTTTCAATTTAAGTGGAATTAATTTGATGGCTATAAAAATCAATTAAAAACTTAAGGAAGAATTTTTAGATGATTTTATTTAAATATCGGTATTTTATTTATTAACCTCATTAAAAAACATTGCTGTAATTTCGTAAGCGTATATTTATTTTATGGATTTTCATCTATCATTTACTCCTAAAAAACTCTCATCAGCAATACGTCATTTTGATAAATTATTGTTGATAGGATCTTGCTTTACCGAAAATATTGGAACAAAACTGAGACAGCATAAGTTTTCGGTATTAGAAAATCCAAATGGAATTTTATTTAATCCTGTCAGTATTTCAAAATCTGTAGATTCCTATATTTTAGATCAACCTACTCTAGAAGAAAATCTATTTTATCATAATGAATGCTGGAATAGTTGGGATCACCACAGTCGTTTTTCACATCCTGACAAAAAGATCTGTTTAAAAGGTATTCATGATTCAACCCATGCTGCAAGTAATTTTATTTTAACGGCCGATTGGATTTTTATAACGGTAGGTTCAGCTTTTGTTTATGAGTTAGATAATCAGCAGGTGGTAGCTAATTGTCACAAGGTTCCTACGGATAGATTTCGAAAAAGATTATTAACTGCAGCCGAGGTTATTGAATCTTTTGAAAAGATGTTAGATGAAATTATAAAAGTGAATCCTATTGCAAAAATAATTTTCACTGTTAGTCCAGTTCGTCATCTTCGAGAAGGGTTTGTAGAAAACAATCGAAGCAAAGCAGTTTTGATCCAGTCGGTTCATCACTTAGCGGATACTAGGGAAAATGTATTTTATTTCCCAGCCTATGAACTAGTAGTAGATGATTTGAGAGATTATCGGTTTTATGCAGAAGATATGGTTCATCCCAATTACGCAGCTACTAATTATGTATGGGAAAAATTTGTGCCTGCTTGTATTGATGAGGATGCTCAAATACTGATGAAAGAAATTAATACCATTAACGCTGCAAGAAGTCATAAGCCATTTCATCCAACTTCAGAACTGCATAAAAAATTCTTAGATATCAATTTACAAAAATTGTTAGCGCTAAGTAAAGCTTACCCCTATATCAATTTTAAAGATGAGTTGGCTTATTTTAAATCATAGTTTTAATGAACCCTATCACCTCGTATTTCCATTTCATCCATTACTTTTTCTTCGTACTCTAGCCATTCTTTCCACCTATTTCTAACCTTTGTTTTTGGAAAGTAGGTATCGCAAAGATCAATAAATAGGGTATAATGTCCTGCCTCGCTTTCCATAAATTTCCTATAAAATCTCCTCATATAATCATCCTCTAATCCCTCACTTAATCTTTTAAAACGTTCGCAGCTTCTAGCTTCAATTAATGCCATCGTTAATAAATGGTCTAGCATTCGTTCCTCTGAACTCCCACCTTTTTTTTGAAATTCAAGGAGTTTGTTTACATAAATATCTTTTCTCTGTTTTCCCAATGTTAGTTTTCTTTTATGTAGTTCTGCAAGTACCATCCTAAAGTGCCCCCATTCTTCTGTTACAATGGGACTTAATGCGTTTACCAATTTGTCCTTGTCGGAGTACCTCTGAATTAAAGTAATGCAAGTAGTGGCTGCTTTTTGCTCACAATAAGCATGATCGGTCAATATTTCTTCTAATTGCATTTCGGCAAGATTTACCCATCGTGGATCAGAAGGTAATTGAAGACCAAGTATATTCTTTACATCCGTTTGCAGTTTTTCCATTGTACAAAAATATATGCAATGAAGGATAATTCAGCATACTTCATTGTTTATGCCAATTTTTACTATTTTTTTTTAATCATCTAACTAATAACCTGACAGTATATTGGGATGGTAAGCAAGGTTTTATTAAATTACATAATAATTTATTTCCAATGAGAATCTTGCCACTGATTATTTCAAGTATTGTTACAACCGGATTGGTTATTGCACTAAATACAACATTATTACTTCCTGCCCCTTTGGGTAAATTATTGAGTCCTCAGCATGGGGTTTGGCAAAATGCAGAAAGCAGCCAAGCTAGTTTTAGTGAGGAATTAAAATTACCTCAGCTTACTGGTAAGGTCCAGGTTTATCTCGATGAACGTTTGGTACCCCATGTTTTTGCTGAAACGGATAAAGATCTTTACTTTGTTCAAGGTTTTTTACATGCTAAATTTCGCTTGTGGCAAATGGAATTACAAACACATGCAGCAGCCGGACGGGCGAGCGAAATTGTTGGAAAAATTGCACTTAAGCATGACCGTGAATTTAGACGATTGGGAATGGTTTATGCAGCAGAGTCTTCATTAAAAGAAATGGAGAAGGATCCACAAACTAAATTAGCTTGTGATGCATATACCGAGGGGGTAAATGCCTATATCGCCTCACTTACAGAAAGTTCACTTCCTTTAGAATATAAATTAATTGGGTACAAGCCCGAAAAGTGGAGTAATTTAAAATCTGCTTTGTTCTTGAAAAATATGTCTGAAAATTTAGCAGGTCATGACAATGATTTTGAAATGACCAATGCTAAAAATTATTTTAGCCAAGAGGATTTCTCCAAACTTTATCCATCCTATCAAGATTCATTGGATCCTATCATTCCAAAGGGTACCATTTACGAAAAGCCCTCGATTGAGCTTAAAGTCCCTGCAGATGCAGATTCAATTTATTTGAATAAATCAGATCTTGTAGTGACTACTCAGGAAGAAAAGCCGGATAGAAACAACGGTAGTAATAATTGGGCTGTAAGTGGAGCTAAAACTAAATCTGGCTCACCTATTTTATGTAATGACCCACATCTAGGTTTAAATCTTCCCTCTCTTTGGTACGAAATGCAATTGCATACTCCTCAGTTAAATGTTTATGGCGCCACCTTTCCTGGAGCTCCCTCTGTAATTATTGGATTCAATGATAGTTGTGCTTGGGGTGTTACTAATGGAGGTAGAGATGTAAGAGATTATTATGAAATTAAATTCAAGGATAAAAGTAAAAAGGAATATTGGTATGATAGTGCATGGGAAAAAACAGAATTTAGGTATGAAGCAATTTTAATAAAGGATTCCGCTACTTATATGGATACGGTTGCCTATACCGTTTTTGGTCCAGTGATGTATGATCCCTCTTTTAGTGGAGGCAGGGCTTCTAATTCAAGGTATTTTTCAGTCCGTTGGAAAGCGCATGACAAAAGCAATGAGTTAAAAACATTTATGCAATTAAATAGAGCGCATAATTACGCGGATTATTTATCAGCCATTAGTAATATGAAGACCCCTGGCCAAAATTTTGTATTTGCTAATAAGGCAGGTGATATTGCGTTGCGTACTCAGGGCGAGTGGCCTGCTAAGTGGAAGGGGCAGGGTGATTTTATCATGCCAGGCACAGATAATACTTATGAATGGCAAGCAATGATCCCCTTTGAAGAAACTCCTTTTCAATACAATCCTACTAGAAATTTTGTAAGTAGTGCAAATCAAGATCCTGCAGATTCAAGCTATCCCTACTATCTAGGAAGAGGGTACCCTTTGTATCGAGGAATTATAATTAATAGACGACTTCAAAACATGAATGACATCACTCCAAAAGATATGATGGCATTACAAACCAATAACTACAATGTATTGGCTGAAATGGCTACGCCATTACTTCTAAACAATATCAATGAAAAAGGATTGGCAGTAAACGAAAAAAATCTTCTTCGTTTATTGAAGGCATGGGATTACAACAATGCACCTAATTCAAGAGGGGCCACAGTGTTTGATGTGTTATGGAAAAACTTTAGCAAACTAGTGTATGACGATGAATTTAAAAATGCTCCTGCTGTTATTTTGCGTCCTTACGAGAGTACTTTATTACAAGGTATTTTAAGTGATTCAGCCTATAAATTTCTAGACAATATTTCAACTCCAGAAATTGAAACCATGACAGATATTGCAACGGTTGCTTTTAAAAATTCAATACAGGAACTGGAAAAAGCTCAAATGGAAGGTAGCATTGAGTGGTCAAAATTTAAAGATACTCGAGTCAATCATTTGACAAAACTTGAACCGCTAAGCAGATTACATTTACCAATCGGAGGAGGAACGCACAGTATCAATGCAACTAAATCAAACAATGGTCCAAGTTGGAGAATGATTGTAAGTCTAACGTCAAAAACAGAAGCCTATGGAGTATATCCAGGAGGCCAGAATGGAAATCCAGGAAGTCGCTTTTATAATAATTTTATTGATCATTGGGCGGCTGGAAATTATTATCCTCTTTGGATGATGGCAGCTGGTGAAGAATCTAGTAACAAAGTTCAATGGAAGATGTCATTTACTAATTAACAGAATGTAAATTCATCCATTTTGCAAAAAATATTTTTATAATTACCTATTAGACATTTAATTTTTTTTAGTTATGAAATTTATAGTTTCAGTTTTAGTAATCGCCTTACTTAGTCTAGCTGCTGGTTTATTTTTACCATGGTGGACAATTGCTGTAGTTGCTTTTGTAGTAACTAGCTTAATCCCTCAAAATCCACTCAGGTCTTTTTTGTCTGGCTTTACTGCACTTTTTTTATTGTGGGGAGCATTGTCATGGTTTATAAGTAGCAACAATGAACACTTGATGGCAAGTAAGGTTGCTTTGATACTTAAAATGGGTAATCCTATTATAATGATAGTTGCAACCGCATTGATTGGTGCACTAGTAGCTGGATTTGCTGCTCTTGCTGGAAGTTTTGTACGTCGAAAATAAAAAGGTATCATCTCGGTTCATTTAGGCGTCATCCAAATTTTTTTTATGCGGTTATTGTTTTTTATTCTTTCTATTTTATTTTTTGAAAATATTGTTGCACAGAAAATTACTGGAACAATATTCAATGACAAAGGTGATTTACTTCCATTTTCTTCTATTACAGTTAAAGGAACCTCTATTGGTGTGAGTGCTAATAATCGGGCAAGATTTACTATTTCACTTTCTCCGGGAAAATACATCTTAGTTTGTCAACATATTGGCTATGCATCCAGACAAGAAGAAATTACCATCAGTTCCCAAGACAAGGAAATGTCATTCGTATTGTCTGAGCAAAAACTTTTGATGAAGGAAGTGGTTATAAAAAATTCGGATGAAGATCCTGCATATGATATTATTCGTGCTGCCATTAAAAAAAGAGAATTTTATCAGCGTCAAATTAATGCTTTTACATGCGAGCTTTATACCAAGAATATGATAAAGCTTCGCAAGCTACCCAATAAAATTTTTGGAAAAAAACTACCAGAAGATCGCTTTCAAAATAGTTTGCTTGACACATCCGGACAGGGAGTTATTTATTTGTCAGAGTCAATTTCTTCAGTAGCTAGGCAGTTGCCAGATAAGTTCAAAATAGATGTAAAAAGTAGCAGGGTAAGTGGTAGCGGTGGATTTGGATTTACTTTCCCTACTTTTCTTTCTTTTTATCAAAATAATGTAACCGTCTTTGCAGAAAGATTAAATCCTCGCGGTTTTGTATCTCCTATTGCCGACGGTGCTATTGGTTATTATAGTTTTAAATACTTAGGTAGTTTTTGGGAAAATGGAAAAGAAATCAACACGATTCGCGTAAGGCCTCGAAGAAATTATGAGCCTTTATTTTCTGGCATTATAAATATTTCAGAGTCTGATTGGAGGATACATAGCGTAGACTTATTGTTGACAAAGAAAGCACAATTGGAAATTATGGACTCTCTTCAAATTACTCAACTCTATATACCTGTTGACAATGAAGTTTGGAGTGTTAAAAATCAATTGCTTCACTTTTCCTTTAATCAATTGGGTGTTGAAGCTGTGGCTAATTTTGTAAATGTTTATTCTGATTATAACCTTCAACCTTCTTTTCCGAAAAAGTATTTTGATAAAGTGATTATTAAATATGATACGGGTGTAAATAAAAAATCAAAAGCTTATTGGGATTCGGTTCGTCCAATGCCTCTTGAAAAGGAGGAATTAAAGGACTATCAGGTAAAAGATAGTTTATTTGAAGTGAGGAAATCAGCGACACTCACAAAATATTCGATTGACTCTTTGAAAAAAAGGCAGGGCAAACTGCATCCCTTGAATGTATTTTGGAAAGGCATTAACCGAACGCATTACAGTCTTTCAGGTAACTTTCGCTGGGGCATTACACCACTGATTAAAAAACTGGAATACAATACAGCTGAAGGAGTTGTAATCAACTCCTCCGGTTATATTGATAAGCTTATTCTGCACCAAAAACAAAGATTAGCCATTCGCCCCAATATTCGATATGGTTTTTCTAATGGACATTTAAATGGCTGGATAGATTTAAGTTTACAAAACCGTAATCTTGATGTAAACAAAAAGCTGAGAAGACAATCCTGGAATTTTTCAGTAGGTAAAAGAGTTACTCAGTTCAACAAACAAAGTCCTGTTATCCCTTTAGTTAATTCGATTAATACGCTGATTTATGGCAATAATTATTTAAAAACCTACGAAAATATTTTTTCAAATATAGGTTTTAGTAAGAAGTTTGAAAGTGGCTTACAAGCATCAGTAAATGCATTGTATGAAGATAGAATTCCCCTTTTAAATTCTACTGATTTTACATTATTTAAAAAGAATTCCATCCGCTTTACACCTAATTATCCATTTGAAAAAATTAATGAAGCCGATTTCACAAGGCATCAAGCAGTCATTGTAAGTTTGGATTTAAGTATCAAGCCAGGACTTCATTTTATACAATATCCAAATAGAAAAGTACCCATTGATTCTAAATTACCCACCTTTAGTTTTAATTATACCAAAGGTTTTAAAGGTGTATTGGGAAGCGATGTAAATTTTGATAAGTGGCACTTTAATATTTTGGATAATAAAAATTTAAAATTGGTAGGTACATTGAATTATAAAATCGGCGTCGGTGGATTCATCAATAGAAAGAACGTTCTGATTCAAGATTATCAGCATTTTAATGGCAATCAGTCTTTGCTAGCGGGTGAATATTTAAACAGTTTTCAATTGGCTACATTTTATGGCAATAGCACCACTGCAAGTCTTTTCAGTATTGTTCATCTTGAGCATCATTTCAATGGATTGTTGACCAATAAAATCCCCTTTTTTAATCGTTTGAATTGGAATCTAGTAGCAGGAGGGAATTCTTTTTTTATTAATCAAAATGATAATTATTCAGAGCTATTTTTTGGTGTAGAGAATATATTAAAAGTGTTTAGAATTGATTTTGTTGCTGCTTATCAAGGTGGCAACAGAACTGTTGCTGGTATTCGGATTGGAACAGCTGGTTTGATAGGGGATAATATTAAAATCAGAGGAAGGTAAAGTTGTTGACTTAGTCTATTGTCTATTTTACTTTTTAAATCCCTCATTAGATTTTTTGTAATTAAAAATTATGTTCTTTTATTTATATTTGTAAAAATTTTTGGTTTGCCCTGCAAGCATCCAATTTATCTATCAATGAGCATTGTTGCTGGTTGAAAAATTAATTTCCTGTTGATACAGGATCAAAAAAAATACCATGGCACTACTTCATAACCGCGTGTCCCAAGCGGAATTAAAAAAGTTATTGTACGAGGAAAAGGAGCAACGTACTACCATTTCATTTTACAAGTATTTTCCCATTTTTGAACCTCAAAAGTTTCGGGATCAATTGTATGAATCACTAAATTTATTAAGCGTATTTGGTAGAATATATATTGCTAATGAAGGAATCAATGCGCAGATAAGCGTACCCGATAGTAAAGTGGAAGCTTTTACTCTATTCATCAATTCTCTTGAACCTTTGAAAGGGATTCGTTTAAATGTTGCAGTCGATCGTTCCAATCAAAATAGTGAAGAGTCAACCGATGGTAAATCCTTTTGGGTATTGAAAATAAAAGTTAGAGATAAAATTGTTGCAGACGGAATTCAGGATCCTGCTTTTAGCATGGAGAATCTTGGAAGGTATGTGAGTGCAGAACAAATGAATCAATTGATGTTAGATAAAAATACCATCGTTGTTGATATGCGAAATCATTACGAGTATGAGGTAGGTCATTTTGAAAAGGCTATCGAAATACCCAGTGATACTTTTCGAGAACAGTTGCCAATGGCGGTAGAAATGATGAAGGATAATAAGGACAAGAACATTATTATGTATTGTACTGGAGGAATAAGATGTGAAAAGGCAAGCGCTTACATGCTTCACAATGGATTTAAAAATGTTTTCCATCTAGAAGGAGGGATAATTAATTATGCTAAACAGGCTAAGGAACAAGGTTTAGAAAGTCAGTTTAAAGGTAAAAATTTTGTATTTGATGATCGGTTGGGTGAGCGTATAACAGAAGAGGTAATAGCTAAATGTCATCAGTGTGGTAACCCAGCGGATACACATACCAATTGCAAAAATGATGGTTGTCATTTGTTATTTATACAATGTTCAGCTTGTGCACAAAAAATGGATGGTTGCTGCACCATCGAATGCCAAAAGATATTTAATCTTCCTTTAGAGGCTCAAAAAGAATTAAGAAAAGGAATCGAAAAAGGAAGAATGGTATTTAATAAAAGTAAACAAAGGCTAAGACCTAGGTTAGACGAAATTAATAAGTCTTCGAAATAATCAATGAATGATTATTTAAATTTTATCCTTCATTATTAATTAATCCATTTAATACAAACAGGATTGGGAACATTTATTCTTTTATTGGTATCGGTAAGCAGTCCGGTTTTTTTATCAATTTTAAAAATTACAATATCATCACTTTGCTGATTGGCTACCAGTAGGAAATTACCTGTTGGGTCAAAGTTGAAATTCCTTGGAGTCTTACCCAAACAAGACTGTTCACCCACAACAGTAAGCTTACCAGTGTGTGAATCAATTTTAAAAATGGTAATGCTGTTGGAGCTACCACGGTTGCTACAATAAAGGAATTTACCATCCTTTGAAACATGAATATCTGCACTACCAATTGCTCCAGTAAAATTTTCTTTTAAAGCACTTATTCTTTGTATATTTTTTAGATTACCTGATTGATAGGTAAAGGCAACTACCGTTCCTGTCATTTCTTCAATTAAATAGGCAAAGCGATTGTTAGGATGAAAGTCAAGGTGCCGGGGTCCACTTCCTGGAATTGATTCTGCGAAAGCAGGTTTAGCAGAACTTAAAATCCCTTTGTTTTTATCAAAATGATAAATCATTACTTTGTCAGTTCCCAAATCGGGCGTAAACAAATAATTATTATCTGGTGAAAGCATGGTTGAATGTACATGGGGACTTTTTTGTCTTTGTATATTTGGCCCAGTACCTGTATCTTGTAAAACATGTTTTACGCTACCTAGTGATCCATCCGTATTTACAGCAATCATTGCAGCAGTTCCGCTGGTATAGTTAGCAGCGAAAACCCATTTTCCCGAATGATCAACGGTAACATAACAAGGATGTAGTCCTCCAGAAAACTGTTGGTTTAAATAGGTGAGTGTTCCTTTCTGGTTATCAAATGAAAATGCCGAGATAGCCCCACCCACTCCAAATTTTGTACTGTCCGCATTTTCTGTTACTGAATATACTTTCTTATTATCAGATGATACTGCCAAAAAAGAGGGGTTGGCTACTTTGCAAGAACTTACAAAACTATTTTCGCCGGTAGTAGTGTTGAAATTGTATACGTAAATACCATCGCTTTTTCCTGATGTGTAGGTACCAATTAATAGATAAATGTTGCTTTGTGAAAAAGCTATAAAGGAGAGGGAATTCAATAAAATAACAATCAAGTATGTTTTTAACACAAATTAATTTTTAGGGTAATTTAATATTTTTTTCTATGAGATTAATGAACTTAGCCAGCAGGGTTAATTGTATTAAGAGCGCTGGCTATTTTTTCAAAATTTTCTTCATCGCTTAAATTTTGCGGAAAGAATTTTTCACCAATTACTTTTTCATATAACTCAATGTATCTATTGCTTATTGTAGTAATCCATTCGTCGGTCATCTCGGGAACCGACTGTCCCTCTTTACCCATAAAATCATTTTTGATTAACCATTCCCTAACAAATTCTTTACTAAGCTGTTGTTGTTTTTCACCCGCTGTTTGCCTTTGTTCAAATCCTTCTGAGTAAAAATACCTTGAGCTATCTGGAGTATGAATCTCATCCATTAAATAAATGGTATCGTCAATTTTCCCAAATTCATATTTTGTGTCCACCAATATTAAGCCTTGCTTGGCCGCTAATTGTTTACCTCTTTCAAAAAGCTTGCGCGTATATTGTTCTATTATTTCATAATCCTCTCTAGTTACAATTGCTTTTTCCAAAATCTCTTCGCGGCTAATATCTTCATCATGACCTACGGATGCTTTAGTAGTGGGTGTAATAATGGGGCTGTCAAAATAATCATTTTCTTTTAAGCCATCCTGCATTGTTACTCCACACAGTGCCCTTTTACCAGATTGATAAGTCCTCCATGCATGGCCTGTTAAATTTCCCCGAATAACCATTTCAACCTTAAATGGGGAACATCTTTTTCCAATGGCACTAGTAGGTGATGGAGTGCTGATCAGCCAGTTTGGGCAAATATCTGCAGTGGCTTTGAGCATATAGGCAGCTATTTGGTTTAAAACCTGCCCCTTGTAAGGAATTGGTTTAGGTAAAATAACATCAAAAGCTGAAATGCGATTGCTGGCAATCATTACCAGTAATTGACTTCCTATCGAATATACATCCCTTACTTTGCCGCTATAGAAGCTAGTTTGATCTGGAAATTGGTAGTTTGACATTGCGCTAAATTACAGTCATACTGATAATTCACCCAAATAATGGCAGAGAAGATTTCAACAATCGGGAGTAAATAAAATTTTACAAAAAAATAACATTTCGTAATTTGTACTATATTTAACTTCTAAATATGTCTATATGAAAAAAATAACAGGTTATTTGTTTGCTTTCTTTTTAGCAAATATTATTACAATGAGTGTCTTCGCTCAAAGTACAGTCATCAGTGGAAGCGTGGTAAATAGTCTATCTAAAGAGACTGTTTCAGCAGTATCTGTTACTGTTAAAGGAGGTTCTTTAGGAACTTTTACAAGTGATAAAGGAAATTTTAAGTTATCTGTTTCACAAAAATTACCGGTTACTTTATTATTTTCATCAGTTGGATTCAATTCGCAAGAATTATTGATTTCTGGTGATAATAAATCTCTGAAAGTAATGTTGGTACCGTCAGAAGCTTTGGGCCAGGAAGTGGTGGTATCGGCTAGCAAAGTAGCTCAAAAGATTTTGGAATCTCCTGTATCTATTGAAAGAGTAAGTGCAGCCAATATTAGAAATTCTGCAGTTTCTTCTTACTATGACATTTTAAGTAGTCTTAAAGGAGTAGATTTTACTACCTCATCTCTAACTTTCAAAACGCCAACTACACGCGGTTTTAGCGGAAGTGGTAATACAAGAGTTAATCAGATCGTAGATGGAATGGATAACCAGGCTCCTGGTCTTAATTTCGCTGCAGGTAGTGTTATTGGTCTTTCTGAATTAGACGTTGACAATATTGAATTGCTGCCAGGTGCTTCCTCTGCCTTATACGGACCAGGAGGTATGAATGGAACTATTTTGATTAATAGCAAAAATCCTTTTAAATATCAAGGTCTTTCTTATCAGATGAAACTAGGAGTTATGAATACAGATTCTCGTTACAGAGATCCTTCTCCTTATCATAACTGGGCTGTTCGCTGGGCAAATAAAGTATCTGAAAAATTTGCTTTTAAAATAGGTGCTGAAGTTATTCAAGCCAAGGATTGGTTAGGTCATGATAAAAATAATTATTCTCGTACTGGTACCCTAGGAAAAGTAGTTGCAGGTGATAGAGCTACAGATCCAAATTATGATGGTGTAAATGTATATGGGGATGAGACTACTATTGATATCAGATCGGCGGTATTAAACTCCATCGGTTCATCTGCTGCTCCTTTTTTGAAAAATTTCATTGATAATTTAAATGGAGGTCTTCCTATCAATGTTTCTAGAACAGGGTACAATGAAGATGAAGTTATTAACCATGATACTTATAATTATAAAGTGTCTGGTGCTTTACATTATAAAGTAACTCCTTCGGTAGAAGCTATTTTGTCTGGATATTGGGGAACAGCTAATACTGTTTATACAGGCAGTGAGCGATATAGCCTTAATGGATTAAAAATGGGTCAATACAAGTTAGAACTTAACAATAAAAATTGGTTGATTAGAGCGTATACGACCCAGGAGAATTCAGGTGAAAGTTTTAATGCAACGGTTACCTCTCGTTTGTTCAATGAAACTTGGAAGCCAAGTGGAGGTTCTACAGGATGGTTTTCGCAATATGCTCAGACTTATTTGGGAGCTCGCTTAAATGGAGCGATAGATATGGATGCCCATACTTTGGCAAGAAATTTTGCTGATGGTGGCAGACCTAATCCAGGAAGTGCTGCTTTTAATGATGGGTTTAATAAAATCAGAAGTATACCAATCGGTGCTGGTGGTGGTTTATTTGTAGATAGAACCGACCTATATATGGTTGAAGGTCAATATAACTTATCAGAACTTACTGGTAAAGTGGCGGATGTATTGGTTGGTGCAAATTATAAAAAGTACAATCTAAACAGTCAAGGTACTTTATTTGCTGATGGTGGTGGTACTATTGGAATAGATGAATTTGGTGGATATGTTCAAGCATCAAGAAGTCTTTTTCAAGATTTCCTTAAATTATCATTAAGTGGCAGATATGATAAAAATGAAAATTTTGATGGACGCTTTACTCCAAGGGCGACTGCATTGTTTAAGGTTGCAAAAAATCACAATGTGAGAGTAAGTTACCAAACAGCTTATCGTTTTCCTAGTACTCAACAACAATGGATCGACTTAGATGTGGGTTCTAGTACAAGATTATTAGGGGGTGTTCCTTATTTTCAAAATAAATATGGTTTAAATTCAAATACCTATCAGTTGTCTGCTTTACCTGGTGTAACTACTCCTTATAAGGTAAGTCCTTTCAAACCAGAGTCTGTTGGTACTTTCGAACTAGGTTATAAAGGTCTAGCATTACAAGATAAATTACTGATTGATATTTATGGATACTATGGTCAATACCAAAACTTTTTGTCTCGTACTTTATTGGTACAACCAAAAGCTACCTATACTTTGGCCAGTATAGCATCTGCAATCGCTACTAATGTGGCAGTAAGTAATGTTGCCAATATTTATTCTATTCCAGTTAATGCACCTTCAAAGGTTAAAACCTATGGTTTTGGTTTTGGTTTGGATTACAGACTTCCAGCTGGATTTATTATCAACTCTAACGTATCTTCTGATAATCTAACGGATGTACCAGACGGTTTCATCGCATATTTTAGTACACCTAAATACAGAGCTAATCTTGGGTTTGGAAATACAGGCTTTGGAGATAAAAAAAGACTTGGATTTAATATTGCCTATCGCTGGCAGGATGCTTTCTATTACCAAGGTGATTTTGCAAATGCTGATTTACCTGCTATTCATACAGTGGATGCTCAGTTTAGTGTTAAACTACCTTCCATTAAGTCACTGGTAAAATTAGGAGCCAACAATTTACTAAATCAGTATTATGTAAATGGAGCTGGTAATTCTATCATAGGAGGTTTGTATTATATCAGTTTCGGATACAATGTATTCTAAAAATTTATTTATCTTTTTTAAAATTTATCAATATGAAAATATTTAATAAAATAAAAACAGCAAGCATTTTGGTTTTGTCCATTGGGCTGTTTTTTTCAGCCTGTAACAAAGCACCGCTTGACCCAACTCCTATTAAGGTTCCCACTCAGGATCAAGGGGTTACTTTGGCAGCCCTGCTTGATAATTCAGAATTCTCCTTTTTAAAGGCAGCGGTTACAAGGGTAGGTTTATTACCTAATTTAGCTACAACTACCGCTAGGTATACCGTATTTGCACCTACTAACAATGCTTTTATCTTGTCGGGTATTCCAAGTGAGGCTGTTATTAATGCATTGCCTGTTGCTACGGTTGCAGGATTGGTTAGTTACCATGTTATTCCACAAGTAATCAATGCGGCTGACATCTCTACAAATTTTCCAAATTTTGAATATCCAACAATTTTAAACCCTACTGCTGGAACTCCAGCCTTTAATCCATTGGTACGCTTAACGACTTATCCTAGCCGCCGTGGAACAGCTGCTTGGGTTAACAATATTCCTGTTACTGCCGCCGATGTAAAGGCTACAAATGGGGTATTGCACAAAGTGTACACTTTAATAGCTCCACCGACTAATTATATCTGGGATTCTATTAATCTTAGTAAAGACTTAACTTATCTTAAAGCTGCTATAATTAGAGCAGATAGCGGAGTAGGAGCGGCTTCTCAATTGCAAACCGCATTGAAAAGTTTTGGAGTTAATTTAACTGTATTGGCACCTAATAACCTTGCTTTTCAAACATTGTTAACTGGTGCAATCTATAAAGCATTGCTTTCACAAGGTATGCCAGCCGCAAGTGCTTTTCCAACTGCTCAGTTTTTAGCGTCTACTCCTGATGTTTTCAGTAACCCTGCTTTGTATGGGGCATTGTCTGCTCAAACAGTTAAGGGTATAGTTGTTT
>CAMBTV010000036.1 GCA_945870835.1 Chitinophaga pinensis | reverse complement strand
TTACATCATTACCTCAATTACTACTCCCTTCATATCAGCGATTTTGGGCAAATGAAAACACTGACTATTTTACAAGAAATTTTTTAATGCTATACTATTCGTCTTGCAGAAGACAGTTGATTTAATTGAAGCTGTTGAATATTTTCTATTAAAACCACTCCCGGCTTTTTCCCTTTTTCAAAACTTCCTATTACTGAATCAAGCTGCAAAGCCTTTGCACCATTGATTGTTGCCCATTTTAAAAGAGTTGACAAAGGAAAAATAGGATTGTTTAAAAGCTGAATAGTTTTTAACTCTTCAAGGATATTCAACTGATGATTACTCGCGAGACTATCTGTACCTATCACAATATTACAATCGCTATTCATCAGCATTTTAATAGGAGGATTTTTTTGCTCGATATAATTATTAGCATTGATACAAATACAATGGCTAAATAAGGATGAAAATTTTTCTGAATATTTAATTAAAAAATCAATGTCAGTTTCACTGGTATAGGTATTATGGACTGATAGAATTGATTGTTGTTTATTAAAATATGGTAGCCAACTTTTAACACTAGATTTACCGGTAGGTTCAAAGGAACTAATGTCTATTCCAAAATTATTATAGAGGGCTAAGAATCCTCCTTGCTTGTTAAAATAAAGCTCATCTTCGGCAGTAGATTCCTGGTTATGGATGGTAATTAATTGCGCCTCAGTTTGTTCATTAAGTAAATGAAATAGTTTTTTTGAAACGCTGTAGGGAGCATGAGGCGAAAGCGTTTTCGAATGAAAGGGAAGTTCATTTTTGAATTGATTCCCCACTAATTTCATCGCCTCGAGCCTAGCATTTGCTGTCTCGTCGACAAAGCCACTTACCTCTATAAAATTATGCCACAAGATTTTGCTTGATTTCTTTACAGTAATAGAATCGGTCGAATTACAAATATCACCTACCGCTACAATGCCCGAATCGTACATTTTGCTATCCGCTTGCTCCATTGCTTCAAGTTGCTGCTCATTCCCCTTGGAACGATTATTCATAACTTGCTGTACAAAATCAACGAGACCAGTATTTTCAGGAATTTTTCCTTTTAAGTAGCTTAATTCTAGGTGACAATGGGCATTTACAAAACCAGGACTTATAATCCCTTTAAACTCTTCAATTCCATCGCCTGCCTCTTCGATATTTACAAGGTCAATGACAACGCCCGATTCGGATGTAATTAACACCTTAGGCGCTGAAATAATTTCATATCCGTTAAAAATATGGTCGGCTGTAAATTTTCTGTACAAAATGATTCGTTGATATATTGTAAATTTGCGGCTAAATATAAAAGAAATTCAGTTTTATATTCGTTAAAGTTCTTAAATAAAAAATAAAAAAGGCCAATAAAGCTTTATAAATAAATAATGCGGGCGATTAAATTAATACGTTAAGGTCTGTCAATGGGTCAGTTAATATTGGTTCTGATCAATTAGCAGATTTTTTAGCCCTTATTTTTATAGAGTAGGTTTCAAAAATATAATATGTTAGATAAATTAGATGCGATAAAGGGACGATTCGATAATTTAGGAGTGGCATTAACCAATCCTGAAATTGTAAGTGACAACAAAAAATATACTGCCATTAGCAAAGAGTACCGCAGTTTAGAAAAAATTGTACTGGCAAGGAATGCCTATGTTAGCCTGATAGACGATATTGAATTTAACAAGGAGGTATTGAACGCTGATGATGCTGAGATGCGAGACCTCGCTAAACAAGAATTACCCCTTTTGGATGAGAAGAAGGAAGCATTGGAAAAAGCGCTTCGAAATATGCTTATTCCAAAAGATCCTTATGATGAGAAAAATGCAATTTTAGAAATTAGAGCTGGTACTGGTGGTGACGAAGCATCCCTTTTTGCTGGAGATTTATTAAGAATGTATTTAAAATATTGTGAAAAAAAGGGTTGGAAAACTGCTTTGTTGAGCGAAAGTGATGGAACTGCGGGAGGCTATAAAGAAGTTCAGGTGGAAGTAATTGGCGACGATGTATACGGTACAATGAAATTTGAAAGTGGAGTTCACCGGGTTCAAAGGGTGCCTGATACGGAGGCTAGTGGAAGAGTTCACACGAGTGCCGCAACTGTTGCAGTAATGCCCGAAGCGGAGGAAGTCGACTTTGAACTTAAAGAAAGTGATGTTAAAATGGAAACCGCTCGAAGTGGTGGAGCAGGTGGTCAAAATGTAAATAAGGTGGAGACAAAAGTGTTTTTAACCCATAAGCCAACAGGTATCGTTGTAATGTGTCAAACAGAAAGGAGTCAGTTGGGTAACAAAGAAAAAGCGATGGACATGCTTAGGACCCGACTTTATGATGAGGAGGTGCGAAAAGCGGAGGAAGCCATTGCCCATAAGAGAAAAAGCTTAGTAAGCACGGGTGACAGAAGTGCTAAAATTAGAACCTATAACTTCCCTCAAGGTAGAGTCACCGATCACCGAATCGGACTTACTGTTTATAATTTAGACAATGTATTAAATGGGGAGGTTCAAGAATTCATAGACGCATTGCAATTTGCTGAAAATGCTGAGAAAATGGCAACGCCTAGTTAATTCAGCTGGCAGCTTACTCTTCATTTATCCTAAGTAAATTCGCTTAATATCCCCTTAATCTTACTCTTTTTTCCAAAAAAGTATAAGCAAGGATGTAAATTTTTGTTAAAGCCAAAGAAATGTCCTAAATCCTGATCTAGGAGTTATTTCAAAACATTAACTTCATACCAGAAAAATTAATATAATACATAATTTTCTTTAATATTTTAACAGTAAGATATATTTTCATACAAAAAATTTTATTTCAACTTTTTCTCATAAGCAGTTAGTTTTGGTAAACGGCCCTTGTTTCTACAGGGGCTGATTTTTTATGTGAGCATTATCATTATATGTTTCTTTTATTACCAACTCTTTATAAAAATTTATAGTGGGTCAATTAAAGCCGACTAAATTATTATTGAGAATAGTATATAAAACATGGTCACTGAAATAGATAAGACAAAAAATATTATAAAAAAATATTATGTCCTCCGCTCGAAATTTCATTCGCCCTTTGTCTTCACGCAATAGTTGAACTATAATCTATTCTACAATGATAAAAGAGTTTTACCTTTAACCCGATTTTATAACTCCGCAGTAAAAACATACTTTATAATTTATTTAATTAATTGAAGTGGCTACAAGTGAAACCGAAAGAAAATCTTTCTTTAAAAGAATAAGTGGAAAAGAGAATACTGAAGAAGAGTCAGAAATGACCTTTTTTGACCATATTGAAGAACTGCGTTGGCACATTATGCGTTCTATCATTGCATGGTTGGCAGCAGCGATTGCGATTTTTATATACATTGATTGGGTATATGATAATGTTATTTTAGCTCCAGCAAATAAAGACTTCATTACCTATGGAGCCCTTTGTCGCTTTGGTAACTGGCTTCACCTAGGAAATAGTCTGTGCATGCCTCCTGTTAAAATTGATTTTCAGGTTAATACTGTAAATGGAACTTTTACCTCCGCAATTTCTATTGCTATGATAGGAGGAATCATTGCGGCGTTTCCCTATATATTTTGGGAAGTGTGGCGTTTTATAAAGCCTGCACTATCTCCAAAAGAAAGAAGATACGGAACAGGAAGCATTTTCTGGGTTTCCCTATGTTTCTTTACTGGCGCAGCTTTCGGCTATTATCTGTTAGCACCTTTTACCTTTAACTTTTTAGCAAGTTTTTCTTTGGGCAAAACAGGCATGATCATCTACCGACCAGCCATAGACGATTATATTGATAGTCTTACCAACTTAATGTTGGGTTGTGGAATTGCTTTTGAACTACCCGTATTGTCTTATGTACTCGCCAAAATCGGATTGATTACCGGAAGCTTTTTAAAGAAATATTTCAAATTCGCTTTCGTAATCATATTGGTAGTAGCAGCAATTATTACTCCTTCGCCTGATTGGACCAGCCAGTTTTTGGTAGCCCTTCCTTTGTTATTACTTTATTGGATAAGTATCCTTTTGGCTACTAGAGTGGAGAAGCAAAGAAAGAAAGATGAAGAAAAAGAATGGAGTTAATATTAACTGACAACCGATAACTGATAGTTTTTGGTAGTAGGAATGAATTGAAATTTAATTTTACTTCTCTACTATTTGTTATCTTTTTATAATAAATAATTAAAAAAATAATGGCTTTTAATCTAACCCTACCCATTGCAATTGGCGCGGATCATGCAGGATTTGAATGTAAAGAAAAATTGATTTCACTATTTAAAGCAAAAGGTTTGCAACTAAAAGATTTTGGTTGCTTTTCAACCGATACGGTTGACTACCCCGATTTTGCTCACCCAGTTGCACTTTCTGTTGAAAAGGGTGAAGCTGCATTTGGAATTTTACTTTGTGGAAGTGCTAATGGAGTAGCTATTAGCGCAAATAAACACCAAGGAATTAGAGCAGCCCTCTGCTGGACAGAAGAAATAGCTGAATTAGCCCGTAAACACAATGATGCAAATGTTCTTTGCATACCCGCGCGATTTGTTACTGTGGAGGTAGCTGAAAAAATGGTGGAATTTTTTATGAACACTCCTTTTGAAGGAGGCCGTCATCAAAGTAGAGTGGATAAAATTTCCTGCTAAAATTTAATGAAACTCATTAATAAAATAAATCACAGCCATCCTCATAAATGAATGCTCCTCTAATTTAAGCGTTCTTAAGATTTGATTGCATTAATTTTGCAAATTATTTACCACTGAATCCGATTAACTTAAATTTCTTATTGTCCTATTAAAATTTCAAAAATGAAAAATCTACTCTTGCTTATTCTTGTATTGACGAGTTCACAATCTGTTTGTTTCTCTCAGTCAAACAATGCAGTCAAATATGCTGCTACCATTACAACCAAAGACTTAAAAAAACATTTAACCATCATCGCCAGTGATGAAATGGAAGGAAGAGAAACAGGAACTATTGGTCAACGCAAGGCTGCTGCCTATATTGAAAAGCAATTTAAATTGTTAGGACTAAAAGCTGCGCCTGCCTTAAAAAGTTACCAACAAATGTATCCACTATACCAAGATAGCCTTGTTAAAAGTGAACTAACCATTGAAGGTAAAACGATCGAGTTCGGAAAAGATTATTACTGTCAAGCAAATATTAGCGAAACCGGCGGATTCAATAGTAATAAAATTATTGTTGTAGGATACGGCATTGATGATAAAAATTATTCTGATTATACTGGATTAGATGTAAGCGGTAAAATAGTCGTTTTCTTTACAGGTGAACCAAAAAAAGATGGTAAATATTTTTTAAGCGGAACAAGTCGAGGTTCAGAATGGACTTACCCAGGAACTGAAAAAAAATTAGCTGTTGCTGCTGCAAAAGGAGCTGCTGGCGCATTTATCATCAGTTCTACTCAAGCTAGTTTTATGGCTAGAACTATTGAGTCCAATATTAAATCAAATGTTTATTACCCTAGAGCCTCGGCTGAAGGAAAAAAAATAAATCATGCCATTCTATCGCATGCTTTTGCCGCAAGTATTTTCAACAATCAATTCGATGCAATGCTAAAAATTGCAAAGTCTGGACAAGCATTTGAAAAAAGTTCAAGTCTTGAAAAGGAGATTACCGCTTCATTAAAATATGAAAAAAGCAGAAACGTAATCAATGCAAGTAATGTAATTGGAGTAATTGAAGGAACTGATAAAAAAGATGAATTTGTTTTTTTAACGGGTCATTATGATCATCTTGGAAAATATGATGGCAAAATATATTATGGTGCAGATGATGATGGTAGTGGTACCTGTGCTGTTATTGAAATGGCAGAAGCTTTTGCAAAGGCTAAAGCAGCAGGTAAAGGTCCTAGAAGAACAGTGGTATTTATGACTGTCAGCGGTGAAGAAAAAGGATTGTGGGGTAGTGAATATTATAGCGACCACCCAGTTTATCCATTAGAAAAAACATCTGTCGATTTAAATACAGACATGGTAGGAAGAATTGATACCGAAAGACAAAAAGATGATACAATGAATTACGTTTATGTAATCGGTCATGATAAACTTAGTAGTGAATTGCAGGGTATTAATGAAGGGGTGAATAATAAATATACTCATCTAGTACTAGATTATAAATACGATGACCCTAATGACCAAAACAGAATTTATTATAGAAGTGACCATTACAATTTTGCAAAAAAAGGAGTGCCTATTTTGTTTTATTATGATGGTATGTTACAAGCTGATTATCACAAACCAACTGATACCGTAGATAAAATTACCTGGGACTTGTATGAGAAAAGAGTAAGAATGATCTTTCATACCGCTTGGGAAATTGCTAATCGAGACGAAATGCTAAAAAGAGATATTCCCTTAGGGACTGGCACAAGATAAAAAAATAGGCTTCCAAAATGGAAGCCTATTTTTTTGTAAAGAGTTGTAATACTACCAACCTAAAATCCAAGCGAAAATCAGTGGACAAACAATTGTCGCATCACTTTCTACAATAAATTTAGGTGTATTGATATCTAGTTTACCCCAGGTAATTTTTTCATTGGGCACTGCTCCAGAGTAGGACCCATAAGAGGTGGTGCTATCACTTACTTGACAGAAATAACTCCAAAAAGGAACATCATGCCATTCCAAATCTTGGTACATCATTGGCACTACACAAATTGGAAAATCTCCTGCTATACCTCCGCCAATCTGGAAAAAACCTACTCCTTTACCGCCTGAATTATTTCTATACCAATCCGATAACCAAACCATGTATTCAATTCCACTTTTCATCGTGGATGCTTTCAATTCTTTTTTTATAATGTAGGAAGCAAAAATATTTCCCATTGTGCTATCTTCCCAACCTGGCACCACTATAGGAATATTTTTTTGAGCAGCTGCCAACATCCAACTATTTTTAGGATCAATTTCATAGTACTGTTCCAATACCCCACTCAATAATATTTTGTACATGTACTCATGAGGGAAATAACTTTCTCCTTTATCATCCGCATCCTTCCATATTTTATGAATGTGCTGTTGAAGTCTTCTAAACGCCTCCTCTTCTGGAATACAAGTATCGGTAACCCGATTGTAATGATTTTCTAATAAATCCCATTCTTCCTGCGGACTTAAATCTCTATAATTAGGAACCCTTTTATAATGACTATGCGCCACTAAGTTCATAATGTCTTCTTCTAAATTAGCACCCGTACAACTGATGATCGAAACTTTATCTTGACGAATCATTTCAGCAAGACTTAATCCCAATTCGGCAGTACTCATCGCACCTGCAAGTGTAATCATCATTTTTCCACCCTCTTCTAGATGGGTAACATAGCCTTTAGCAGCATCCATTAAGGCGGCGGCATTAAAATGGCGATAATGATGCTCAATAAAATTTGAAACTGGACCCTGACTCATATAAGAATATTTTATACTTAAAAAATAATCTTTCGGCTAACTAAATCTAAATAATTATTTTTAACCTCAAGAGTGCAAAAGTAATTTTTTTTATGCACCAAAAAACAGTAATTGAATCATGGTTAAAAGTCTAATGAAAAATAAATACAAAACTTCAACGAATCATATGAAACAGCTCATTTTTATTAGTCTATCATTTTTATACCTGCAGGGTTATTCTCAAACTATTATCCAACGGGATGCTGAAATTGAAAAAATGGTCAAAGAAGTTTCTGTTGACTCTTTGCAATCCTATATAAAAACATTAGTAGCCTTTGGCACAAGAAATACTTTAAGCACCCAGACAGATGCACAACGTGGCATTGGTGCAGCACGCAATTGGGTATTGGGGAAATTCAATGAAATGGCGAAAAAATCTTCTGGCAGGTTATCAGCAATCATTGACACTACCACATTACAACCAGATGGAAAAAGAGTAGACAAAGCATTGTTGTTGGGAAACGTAATGGCAACCTTGCAAGGAACCGATCCAAATGACAAACGAATATTTGTTATTAGCGGACATCTTGATAATATGAGAACCAGTGTGATGGACCGGGTAGGTGATGCTCCTGGAGCCAATGATGATGGAAGCGGAGTATCTGCTGTATTAGAATGCGCAAGAGTAATGAGCACACGAAATTTTCCAGCTACTATTATTTTCGTTGCGGTAAGCGGCGAGGAGCAAGGATTGCTCGGAGCTTCTTACCTAAGTGAAAAAGCAAAAAAAGGAAATTGGAATATTGAGGCCTTGCTTAACAATGATATTATGGGTAGCAATAATAGCAACGAAACTAATATCATTGACAATACAAAAATTCGTGTTTTTAGCGAAGGATTGCCTGCATTTGAAACTGAAAAAAATGCTTCCTTAATTAGATCTCTTGGATTAGAGAATGACGGAAAATCTCGACAACTAGCTCGATATGTAAAAGAAGTTGGAGAAAGATATGTAGACAACCTGCAGGTAGTACTGATTTATAGAAATGATCGTTTTCTTCGAGGTGGAGATCACACACCTTTTGTACAGCAAGGGTTTCCGGCAGTTAGATTCACAGAAATGAACGAAAACTATACTCGTCAGCACCAAGATGTAAGAATGGAAAATAATATTCAATATGGTGACCTACCCGAATTTATCGACTTTGAATACTTGAGAAAAAATACCTGTATGAATCTTTCTAATTTAGCAAATCTTGCTAAAGCCCCTTCAAGTCCTGTATCAGTAAAAATGGATGTAAAAAAATTGTCGAATTCTACCTATTTATATTGGCAAGCGCCTGCCACTGGAAAAATAAAGGGATATTATATTTTACTAAGAGAGACTACCAGTGCAATTTGGCAGAAAAAAATATTTACAACTGATAATGAAATTCGTTTACCTTATTCAAAAGATAATTATTTTTTTGCAGTACAATCTGTTAATGAAGCTGGTAACGAAAGCTTACCAATTGTACCTGGAATAGGACGCTAAATAAGTTGAAATCATTAAATATTAATACCTCATTTTAAGAAGCCGTATTAATAAACCTAACTTTGTGTCTTTAAAAATAGAATAGGTATTTTTTGGCTGCTTACCTCTTCAACTCAAATACGCATTCTAGAAAATGAATTATTTAGCTCATGCCTATCTTTCATTTAATGAGCCTGAAATTCTTACTGGTAATATGATCAGTGACTTTGTTAAGGGTAAAAAAAAGTTTGAATTTTCTTTGACAATTCAGCAAGGTATCGCTTTACACAGGGCAATTGATCAATTTACAGATTTTCACCCAGCAACCCAGGAAGCCAAATCCTATTTCAAAAAAGACTATCGGCTTTACTCAGGAGCATTTGTTGATGTAGTATATGATCATTTTTTAGCAAATGATAAAAATGAATTTTTAAATGAAATGGAGTTAGCTTTCTTTTGCCAGTCTACTTATATTAATTTGCAAAAGAACGAAGCAGGTCTTCCGGAAAAATTTTTACAAATGCTTCCTTATATGAAGGAGCAAAATTGGCTTTTTCACTACAGTTCTAGGGAAGGCATTGAAAAAAGCTTCGGCGGCTTGGCCAAAAGAGCAGTTTATTTATCTGAATCAGCAATTGCCTTTTCTATTTTCAATGAGTATTACCATGAGTTAGAAAACTGTTACCAATTATTCTTTCCTGAATTAAAAAATTTTTCATCACAATATTTAACTCAACTAAATAACCAATAATTCGTTTTATATTTATAAAAAATGTTTATGAAAAAAATATCAACCTTCGTTTTATTCCTTTTAATGGGATGCATTGCATTACAGGCTCAAACAAAATTTCCAAAGGTGGACAAATCTCCAATGGATATGGTTTACTATCCAAATGCTTATCCCAATTTAAAAATTCAGAATAAACTGACCGAGCCATTAATTGCAAGGGTTATTTTCAGCAGACCTCAAAAAAATGGAAGAACAATTTTTGGTGAATTGCTAGAATATGGAAAAGTTTGGCGTTTAGGTGCTAATGAAGCCACCGAAATAGAGTTTTTTCAAAATGTGAAAATCGGAAATACAAAAATTAAAAAAGGCCGTTATACTATTTACAGTATTCCTGCTGTAGAAAAATGGACAATGATCCTAAATAAAGAAACAGACATCTGGGGCGCATTTAAATATGATCAAACTAAGGATGTGGTAAGAATAGATGTTCCAGTACAAAAACAGTCTGAAATCTTAGAAGCACTAGCTATGACTTTTGAAAAAAATGCTACCGGTGTGGAATTAGTAATCGGTTGGGATAATTTTAAAGTAGCGATGCCTATTGTTTTTTAAAATGTAACTTCTATAATAAAGTTACCTGCAATAAATATTATATCTTCTAAATTTTTACCCAATATATTTCAATGGAATTAACCGCTCAAATGAATAAGGAAATTGATCATTTGTTAGAAGAAGTCTATTCAGTTTGTATTGAAGACGGCAATAAGCAGGATATCGCCTATTTTGAATTCCACAGAGGAAGATATAAAAGGCTTATGTGTAGTATTAGAAAATTATCTGTTCCAAAAGATACCAAAATCTTAGACCTTGGAAGCCATTATTTACACACTTCTATATTACTCAAAAAAATGGGATATGACGTTTACGGAATGGATGTATCACCTTTTTGGGAATTGGATTTTGTAATAAAAAGAAGTGCCCAGTTCGGCATACATAAAGTAGTAGAAAATCAATTAGAAAGTGTAGAATCATTAGATAATTTCCAAGATAATTTTGGCTTGGTAATTTTTGCGGAAATTTTGGAACATATTACTTTCAACCCGATTGGCTTTTGGCAAAAAATCCATCAGGCCATACAAGTGAATGGCATTATTTATATCTCTACTCCAAATTCCCTTACATTAATAAATATTGCTAGAGCGCTTAAAAAAATATTTTTATTAGAAGGCTTGGGATTGGGAGTAGGTGAAATATTTTCCAAAGTCACTTATGGTCACCATTGGAAGGAATATTCAGCAAAAGAGGTGAAAAATTATTTCGGCTCACTTTCTGATGACTTTAAATTGGTAATTAAAAAGTATTACTATAAAAAATATAGTTGGGCTAATTTGAACACCTCCGTTTTCAAGGTTTTTTCTGCGATTGGAAATTTATCTTACTTTTTCAGAGACGAATTAGAAGTGATTATTTTTGTTCCGCACAAAAATTCATGGAAATTAGAAAAACCAACCTATTAATAAAACAACTTATAATATTTTACTGCCTCTCATAAAAAGTAACCAATGAAATTAGCTACAAAAATCATTCATGCAGGCGCAGAGCCAGATCCAAGTACTGGAGCCATCATGACGCCTATTTATCAAACTTCTACCTACGTTCAGGCTGCACCTGGTCAGCACAAAGGTTACGAGTATGCTAGAAGCCAAAATCCAACTAGAAAAGCATTAGAAGATGCTTTGGCAATAATTGAAAATGGTAAATATGGACTAGCTTTTTCAAGCGGTGTAGCTGCTACAGATGCTGTAATAAAATTATTATCACCAGGTGATGAAGTGATTGCAGCCAATGATATGTATGGAGGCACCTACCGTCTTTTTACAAAAGTGTTTGCAAAATTTGGAATCAAATTTATATATATTGACACTTCAAAAGTGAGCAATGTGGAAGCTGTGATTAGCGATCATACCAAATTAATTTGGATAGAAACTCCTACCAATCCACTGATGAATATTAGCGATATTTCCTCAATAGCATTGGTGGCGAAAAAAGCAGGTGCACTATTGTGCGTAGACAACACCTTTGCTTCACCTTACTTGCAAAACCCTTTAAATGATGGCGCTGATATAGTAATGCATTCTGCTACCAAATATTTGGGAGGACATAGTGATGTGATTCAAGGAGCGCTCATTATGAATGACATTTCTTTAAGAGATCAGTTGCATTTCATTCAAAAAAGTTGTGGTGCTGTACCTGGACCTATGGATTGCTTTTTAGTATTAAGAGGTATAAAAACTTTGCACGTGAGAATGCAAAGACATTGTGAAAATGGAGCTGCTATTGCTCATTATTTACGAAGCCACCCTAAGGTTGAAAAAGTCTACTGGCCTGGATTTGAAGACAATATTGGTTACCCAATTGCAAAAAAACAAATGCGTGACTTTGGAGGGATGATCAGTTTTACATTAAAAGATGAAAGCATAGAAGCTGCCAATAAAGTGCTTTCTTCCACCAAGTTATTTTCATTGGCTGAGAGTCTGGGAGGAGTAGAATCTTTAATTAACCATCCTGCAAGTATGACGCATGCTAGCATACCAAGAGAAGAAAGAATTAAAAATGGTCTAGCCGATGGACTAATTCGTTTGAGCGTTGGTATAGAAGACGCTGAAGACTTAATTGAGGATTTGAAAATGGCAATCGGCTAAAAATCACAGTTTTGAATTTAAATCAGGAAAAGAGCCGGTAGGGCAAGTATCCTTAACTTCTTTTTATATTTATTATACTTTTCTATTCCTTTAACATCTCTCCTACTGTTTTCCCTAATGATTTTTTCAACAAAGTCCCACCTAGCCTGATTTTGTTGAAATTTTGATTTAAAAAATAGCTATAAGTTAAACAAATTCTAATTTTACATCCTCCTTTTTAGCCATTTAACTCTCTTTAACATTTTTTTAACATTTTATTTTCGTACCTGCTTTTATATTTATACGCTATTTTAAACATTTCAGTAGACTGATTGTTATTTTAGTGTTAATTTTCTATTCACCAAAACAAAAAACTTAACTATGAGAAAAGTACTCTCAATTTTTATTTGCATGGTTTTGGCGTGTTCTTCCGTTTTAGCCCAAAACAGGACTATTACCGGAAAAATAAGCGACGAGACCGGCAAATCGTTGGAAGGTGCTTCTATTCAGGCGAAGGGCTCCAAAACTGCAGCAGTAACCAAGGCAGATGGATCTTTCACTATTCAGGTAGCCCCGAATACGAAAACACTTGTTGTATCCTATGTAGGATCTGAAAAAACTGAAATTGCATTGAGCGGTCAATCCGTTTATACCGTTTCGCTCAAGAAAAAAGCAGATCCAATGGAAGAAGTTGTGGTAACTGGTTACCAAACCCGTAAAAAAAGGGATGAATCTGGTGCTATTTCCTCAATCAAAGCTGCCCAAATTGAAAATAGGCCCAACGCTTCCTTAGACAAAGCGTTACAAGGTCAAGCTGCGGGTGTATTGGTTCAATCAGCCAATGGATTACCAGGCGGTGCCATCAACGTGCGTATCCGTGGCCAGGGCTCTTACCTAGCTGGTAATGATCCGCTTTACATTGTGGATGGTGTTCAAATCAACACTCGTGCAGATGGTAGCTTTACACAGAATAACCCACTTGCTTTCTTAAATCCAGACGATATTGAATCAATTGATATCTTAAAAGATGCTGCTTCCGCTTCTATCTATGGTTCTAACGCTGCCAATGGCGTTGTAATTATCACCACTAAAAAAGGTAAAGCCGGACAAACCAAATTTATCGCCAACGCATATGCGGGTTCAGTGCAGATAATGAAAAAGCTGGAAATGTCTAATTCTCACGAGTATTTCAGAATGAGGTCTGAAGCTTGGGGCAATGCTAACAATTTGCCATGGAATAATTTGGCAGTATTGCAAACCGTATTAAACGAATTGCGTGTACCCAATGCGGCTTCACTTAACCAAGAACAGGCTTTGACTATCGGACTTACCCACCTGCCAACCTATGACTGGCAGGATGCGGCATTCCGCAATGGTTCCATACAAAACTATGAGTTGAGTGCAAGTGGTGGTAACGAAAAAACTACTTTCCGTATTGCAAGTAACTACTCTTCTCAGGAGGCTAATATTACTAAAGCTGACTTTAAAAGGGCAGGAACACGTTTTGATATTCAAAACAAGGCAACGGATCGTTTAACCTTGGGTACTAGTATAAACTTGAGTACATTCAATCAGAATAACCCTTTTGCAACTAGTGGCTCTTTCTTAGGAAACCCCGCTTTCTCTGCAGCTGGGTTAATTCCAGTGAACCCAATTTACAATCCTAATGGAACTTATTATGGTGTTCCAGGTCAATCACCTGCCAACTTAATTGGTACTTTGAACCAAAACATTGTTCAAGTAAATGACCTTAATAGTGGCTATCAGCGTACCAACCAATTGGTTGGTAATGTCAATTTGGATTATAAAATCAACAACTGGTTGACTTTCAAAACTTTGGTAGGTATGGACTATCGCCTTACACAGGGTAAAAACGTACGTGATTCAAGAACTCCCGATGGATTTAACTTTAAAGGAAACGTATCCGTTCAAAGCAACTGGAATACCAATATCAACACTTACCAAACCTTGAATTTCAACAAGACCTATGGCACCAAACATCGTCTAGATGGATTGGTTGGTTTTGAAATGAGAAGTGAAAACAACGAAAGCATTACTGCTAATGGTCAGGGTTTCCCAACCTATCAGTTTACCTCACTAAACAATGCCGCTACTCCTGCTTCAGTTGGTGAATTCTATACTGGGTTCCGCAGAAACGGTTTATTTGGTAAAATTAACTATGGTTTTAACAGAAAATACTTATTTGCTGTTACATTCCGTCGTGACGGTTCTTCTAGATTTGGTGCTAACAATCAGTACGGTATTTTCGGAGGAGTTTCTGGTGCTTGGAATATTGACCAAGAGAATTTCTTGAAAAATTCAAAGGTTATCAGTTCTCTAAAATTACGTGCTAGCTATGGTAGCACAGGCCAAGACCAGATTGGCAACTTTGACGCCCTTGGCTTATATGGCGGTGGTGGAATCTACAATGGTTTATCTGGAATGTCTTATAATCAGTTGCCTAACCCTAAATTGAAATGGGAAACAAATGTCACCACCAACTTGGGTCTTGACTTTGGTTTATTCGACAACCGTGTAACTGGTAGCTTAGAAGTATATAATAAAGAAACAAGAGACCTGTTGCTCTCTCAACCAGTTCAAAGTTCTACTGGATTTAGTTCCATTACCTCAAACGTTGGAAGAATTACCAACAAGGGTATAGAATTAACTTTGGGTGGAGATCTTATCAAGGCAACAAAGCCAGGTGGATTTAGCTGGAATACAGCTTTTACTTTTGCATACAACAAGAATGAAGTACAAGAACTGTATGGCGGTTTAAAGATTCTTCCTGGAGACAACTCCGTTCAAGTTGGTCAACCTTTGGGAGTATTGTTTACACAGAAGTTTGCTGGTGTTAACCCTGCCACTGGAAGACCAATGTGGTACGATACTTTAGGAAATTTAACTTATCAAGTCTTGGCAAAAGACCGTAAGATCTTAGGACCTCAAAATATTCCATTGTACCAAGGTGGTTTAAGAAACAGCTTAGCTTATAAAAATTTCACATTTGATTTCTTCTTCCAATACGAATACGGTAGATATACTTCTGATGGACAAGCTAACTTCATGATGGAGAACATTGCTCGTATCAACGTATTAAAGGAAGTATATGATAATAGGTGGACTACACCAGGACAGATTACTTTCTTTCCTCGTTATCATTTATCAGGTGCAGAATCCAAAGGATCAGGTGCTCAGAGTGGAAGCAGAACTTTCTTCAAGGCTGATTATGTTCGTTTGAAAAACGTATCTCTCAACTATAACCTGTCTCCTTCTTTCTTGAAGAAAGCTCGTTTAAGCAGTTTGCGTTTCTATGTTCAAGGTACCAACCTCTGGACTGCAAGCGATTGGTTTAGCTATGACATTGAATTCGTAGGTACAGCCACCGGTATTATTCCACAAACAAAGAACTACACCGTGGGTGTTCAAGTTGGATTCTAATTTTAACAACACAAACGAATAAATTATGAATACGAAAAAAATTTATAAAACAGGATTGGCATTGGCTGCCTTGCTAGTTGTTTTTTCCAGTTGCGAAAAACAATTGGAGATTTCACCAAGGCAATCGATAGAAGCCAGCACCGCACTTTCTTCAAAAGATGCGATCGATGCAACCATAACTTCTATTTATGCTACTTATAAATCTGCCCGTTTATATGGTAGAGATTTAATAGCAATTCCAGAAGTGTTAGCTGATAATGGTTTTGCAACCAACAAGTCAGGAAGGTTATTAAATGAAGCCAACAATGTGATAGGTGCACATTTTACCGGTTCAATATGGTCTGGTGCCTATGCAGCAATCAACCAAATTAACAATAGCATAGATGCAATTAATGCTGGAAATATTTCTCCGAAACCTGTTCAAGCAGATTTGGACCGCTGGATGGGACAATTGTTATTCTTACGTGGTCTTTATTATTTTGACTTAGTAAAGGTATATGGTTATATTCCTGGTGCAGTTGTAGCTGACAACAATAGAGAGGGTGTTCCAATTTCGCTTAAAGGTATTTCTTCTTTTGATGTTGCTTTTGTTTGGAAGCCATCTAGGGCTAATTTAGACACAGTATATACTCAGATTGTAAATGACCTGATAGCTTCTGAAGCTAGATTGACATTCCCTGGATTAGGTGTAAACCTTGCCAACAAAGCAGCTGCACAAGCTTTATTGTCTCGTGTTTACTTGTACAGTAAAAACTACACTGAATCTAAGAAATGGTCTGATCGAGTAATTACTTTAGCAGGTAGTAGATTAGCCACTACAACCAATTTTGTGTCTCAGTGGAGAGTTGACACCCATAGTGAAACTTTGTTCCAAATTCGTTTTGCTACAGTGGCAGAAAATATTGGGGTAAACGAATCATTACAAACTTCCTTTACCACCTTAGTTAATATTGGTAACCAAGCAAGTACTGGTGGATTTGGTGATGTTGTACCGACCATCTCTTTGTTGAATGAATTAGGTATTACTCTAACAGGTGGTAACACTACATCGGTATATGCTTTGAACCATACGATTGCTTCTAGATCTACTGATGTTCGTAACCAATTGTTTGAACCAGGTACTGCTGGTAGAGGTAATATTAAAGTGGAATGTACCAAATACCTTGGTAAGAATGGTACCATCAATTTGGATAATATTCCTGTATTGCGCATTTCTGAAGCGGTTTTGAACCGTGCTGAAGCACTTGCTACTGCTGGTTCTCCTGTATTAAACTTGGCTGGCGCTTTGGTCGATTTAAAAACCATCAAAAGTAGAAGGTATACAGACTACGCGGGCTCTGCTGCGGAAACTGCTGATAATGCCATGACACAAGCACAATTATTGGAAGAGATTTTGCGTCAACGCAGAATTGAATTTGCTTTCGAAGGACACCGTTTCTTTGATCAGAAACGCTTGAGTAGGGATTTAGTAAAAGGACCGCATTATAATAATGTGGCCTTCACTGATATTCGTATTCTTCCTGCTGTTCCACAAAGTGAAATTGATGGAAACTCGAATTTGAAACAAAATGTTGGATATTAAAATATAGAAACATGAAAAAAATACTCACCTCCTCCATATTGTTGTGCATCCTTTTCCTGACTGGTTGCGTTAAGAACGAACTTACCGTTTATACTAGTTCAGTTGTTGAATTTGATGCCGCTTCATGGAATGCAAATGCTGCAGGTAAAACCTATCCAATGATGATCCGCATCCCAACTTTTAATGCAGCAACTGCATCTAGTCAGCCTGCTTTAACAAGGGCTACTGGTAATGTAATCTTGCGCGTAAACTTGGTAGGTGCTCAGAGCAACACACCTATTAATTTTAACATTGCAGTAGTAACAGGCGAGACCACAGCCATTGCTGGTACTCATTATACTGCCATC
>CAMBTV010000035.1 GCA_945870835.1 Chitinophaga pinensis | reverse complement strand
AATCGTAATTGCAAAAGTTTTATTGAACGATGCAGATATTATTATATTTGATGAACCTACCAGGGGAATTGACATAGGAGCTAAATCAGAAATATATAAACTGATGACTCAACTTGTAAGTGAAGGAAAAGCAATTATTTTAATTTCATCAGAACTAGTAGAGATTCTTGGATTAAGTGATAGAATTTTAGTAATACGAGAAGGAGAAATAAAAGCTGAATTGAGTCAAAGGGAAGCAACACAAGAATTAATTATGAAATATGCGATGACATAATATAAAATGAAAAGTTGATGAATTTTAAAAATCTTTTACCTTCAAGATCACTTGCAGAAGACCCAAAAGGAATGACAGAATACCTTAAAAAATATGGGATATTTATTGCCTTTCTTTTTATATGTATTATGCTAACTATAGCAACCCCTAATTTTTTGACTGTACAAAATATAGTGATGGTGTTGCGTCAGATTTCAATCAATGGCATTTTAGCGATTGGAGTCACCTTCGTAATTATTTCAGGAGGCATTGATTTATCATTGGGATCTGTTGTTGCTCTCTCAGGTGTAGCAGCAGCAAGCTTCGCTCATCCAGGTACTTACGGCCTTTGGGTTCCTTTATTGATTGGTCTGTTAATAGGAGTAACCGTTGGTACAGTCAATGGATTAATCATTACCAAAGGGAAAGTAGCTGCCTTTATAGTCACCTTAGGTATGATGACGATCGCTAGAGGGCTCGCATTAGTAGTAAGCGATGGCAGGCCAATTTCAAATCTATCAGATTCATTTAATTATATTGGAGGTGGCGAATTTTTAAATATTCCCATCCCCATCCTATTATTCGGAGCCGTTATTTTAATTTCTTCTACCATATTAAAATTTACTAAAACCGGAAGATATATTTATGCTGTTGGCGGTAATGAAAATGCTGCGAAGGCTTCTGGTATCAATGTCAATTCAATCAAACTGTTTTCCTATATCATCTGTAGTGGTTTAGCTGGTTTGGCAGGAATTGTTTTAGCCTCTAGAATAACTACCGGGCAACCAAATGCTGGAGTTGCTTACGAGTTAGATGCAATAGCGGCGGTAGTGATAGGTGGTACGAGCCTCTCTGGAGGATCTGGGAAAATTATTGGAACGGTAGTGGGTGCCTTAATTATTGGCGTAATCAATAATGGATTAGATTTACTAAATATTACTTCCTACTCACAACAAATAATAAAGGGATTAATTATTGTTGGTGCTGTATTGCTGGATAGAAAAAATTAAATTAGAAATAAAATAAAGTACAATGAGAAAAATAAAGCTGACTAGTTTACTGATGTTTTTTGTAGTATGGATTTTATCAGGTTGCAATCGAAAACAAAAAAATGAAATTGTGATTGGTGTAAGTATGTTAAGTTTACAAGCTGAATTTGTAGTGAATGTAAAAGATGCCATGGAGGCTAGTGCTAAGGAAAAAAATATAAAATTAATTATTACAGACGCACAACTCACCGCTGAAAAACAGGTACAGCAAATTGAAACTTTTATATCACAAAAAGTTGATGCAATTATTCTTAACCCATGTGAAGTAGAAGCTAGTTCGCCTGCAGTAGATAAAGCCAGGGCAGCAGGTATACCGATCATCAACGTTAATTCAGAAACCAAGTCGGCGCCCGATGCCTTTGTTGGATCAAGAGATGAAGAGGCAGGTGAAATAGCGATGGAGCAGCTTGCCAAGTCAATCAATTACAGCGGCAATATTGTTATCATGGATGGAAATATGGGTCAGGCAGCTCAGATTAAAAGAAGTAAAGGAGCGATGAATGTAGTAGCAAAATATCCTAATTTAAAAATTATAGCAGAGCAAACAGCGCAATGGGACAGAGCAAAAGCAATGACCTTAATGGAAAACTGGATTCAATCTTATGGATCCAAAATAAATGCGGTCTTTGCTCAAAATGATGAAATGGGCATGGGTGCTTTGCAAGCGCTTGAACAAGCTAATATGAAATCGAAAATTGTTTTGGTAAGTGTTGATGCGATCGCTGATGCATTGCAAGCAGTGAAAGCTGGCAGACTGAATGCGACTGTTTACCAAGATGCAAAAGGCCAAGGTGAAGGCGCTATTGACCTAGCATTAAAACTTATTAAAAAAGAGAAGTTAGATAAAAATGAAACTTTCATTCCTTTCAAATTAGTTACGATTGAAAATGTAAATGATTTTTTAAAGAAATAGTAGTGACTATTTAAATGTTTTAAACTATAATACAATGTCATCTTTATTGCGTCTATACATTTTATTTATTTGCTCATTCAGTATTGTCATCCATTTAAATGGACAAGAAAGAGTAAATAAAAAAATTCCTAAAAGACCCAATATTATTTTCATTTTAACAGATGATCAAAGATGGGATGCATTAGGAGTGATGGGGAATTCTATATTGAAGACACCGAATTTAGATAAGATAGCCAATCAAGGAGTGCTTTTTAAAAATGCCTATGTAACTACTTCTATTTGCTGTGTAAGCCGCGCTAGTATTCTTTCTGGCAAATATGAATATAGTCACCGTATTCATGATTTTGCTACCGATATGAGCAAAGAAATGGTAGATCAAACCTTTCCTCATCTACTAAAAGAAGCTGGCTATTACGCTGGATTTATAGGAAAGTATGGAATAGGAACTCATCCTCCAGCTTCCGATTATAATTATTGGTTTAATACAGAAGAGGGAGGTAAGATGCAGCCCGATTACATTCAAACCTTTTCGAATGGAAGGCGTTTACATGATACTGATACGATTGACAATGCTATTCAAACATTTTTAGATGGAGTGGGAAACGAGTATCCATTTTATTTATCTGTTAGTTTTAAGGCTCCGCATGAGCAGGATGGTAATCCACCAAAATACTTTATACAGCCTGGTTTCGAAAAGCTTTATACTGATGTTACAATTCCATCTCCGATAACTGGGGATGAATCATATTGGAATGCATTTCCTGATTTTTTTAGAACAGATAAAAACTTTGCAAGACAGAGATGGAAAGGACTTTTTGGAACACCTGAACTTTATCAAGAAAATGTAAAAAAATATTATCGATTAATTACAGGTGTTGACGCAGTCGTTGGTAATATGATGAAAAAATTAGAAGCCCTAAAAATAGATGATAACACCATTATTGTTTTTATGGGCGACAATGGAATGAGCTTAGGTGAAAAAGGAATAGAAGGGAAATGGTTTGGTAATGAAGAATCTATCCGCGTGCCGCTGATAATAAGGGATCCCAGAACAGCCGATAAGATTAAACAATACAAGGCTTCACAAATTGCATTGAATATTGATATTGCTCCTACTATATTATCGATGGCAGGACTAGCTATACCCCATCAAATGGAGGGCATCAATCTTTTTGATGTAGTGTCAGGTAAAATTCCAGAAAGAAATTCTTTTTTTTATCAGCACTATTTTTTGGGCAGTCCCAATATTCCAAAGGTTGAAGGAGTTGTAACAAAAGATATTAAGTACATGAAATATATTGAGCATGGTTATGAAGAATTATATGATATTCTTCATGATCCTCATGAAATTGATAACCTTGTAAATAATCCAAATTACAAAAATCAATTAAAGGAAATGCGCAAAAAATATTCCAAATTGAGCAAAAAGTTTGGTGCTAGTTCAGAGCAATATATTAAGGGAATTAATAACTCTAAAGAATTTTAAAACTTACACCTGCTTAATTTAAAAAATGCTGCTAAAAAGCCACCCTCTTAATTAAAAAAGGGTGGCTTTTGAATTTTTCGTATATTTATTTTAAGCCTACCATTTTTATTTTAGTAGCCTATCAATTAACGATTAATTGCAAATTTCTATATTCATTAATTTTTACCCGATGAAACTAATTTTAAATTCCTCTCTTAAAAACATAGGATTATTAAAATGGATTATCCTTTTTTTTGTTTGTCTTCAGCATTTTATTATTTCTGCACAGACTCCCGATCAAAAGCCTTTATACCTAGATTATACAAAACCTATTAAAGCAAGGGTGGGTGATCTATTGTCGCGCATGACTCTTGAAGAAAAATTATTACAGATGAGTTCACGTATCTCCTCTCCAATTAAGCGGCTTGGAATTCCAGGTTTTTTATGGAGCAGTTCTGGAGATGGCCACTGTGTTAGTGTTCCGGCTGGCCAAGCAGCCACCATTTTTCCCGTTCCGATTGCCCAAGCAGCTAGTTGGGATAAAAAAATTGTACATAAACTTGCTGATATAATGTCGGATGAAGTAAGGGCTAGAGTGAACGGAAACATTCCCAAAGCAACGCTAACCTTTTGGTCACCTGTTATTGAGATGGCTCGTGATCCACGTTGGGGTAGAACAGAAGAATGCTATGGTGAAGATCCTTACCTCACTTCTCAATTAGGTCTTGCATTTGTAAGAGGAGTTCAAGGAGATAATCCAAAATATTTAAAAGCTACTGCTGGTCCAAAACATTTTGCATTGAACAACGAAGAGTGGGATCGACACAATGGAAGTTCGGATGTAGATGAGCAACTTTTGCATGAATATTTTCTTCGCCCTTATCAAACGATGGTGCAAGAAGGAAAAGTTTTACAGATCATGGCAGCATACAATCGTTTAAACGGTGTTCCCTGCGTTGGTAATAAAAAACTTTTAACAGATATTCTTCGCGGACAATGGGGGTATGAAGGAAATATTGTATCAGACTGCAATGGTATCAGAGATCTTTTTGAAGGACATAAATATGTTGCTACTGTTCAAGAAGCAATTGCACTTGCTATCAATTCTGGAATGGATATTGAATGTGGTGATTGTTTTCGCGATCACCTGACAGAAACTGTCAAGATGGGCTTAGTATCTATGGCTACAATTGATACGGCTATATCTCGAATAATGATTCCTCGCTTTAAATTAGGATTGTATGACCCACCGGAAATGGTTCCTTACACAAAAATTTCTCCTTCAGTAGTGGATAGTCGAGCGCATAGAGCGGTGGCTAAAGAAGCAGCACAAAAAACAATTGTATTACTTAAAAATGAGAATCATTTACTACCATTAGACATCAATAAAATTAAGTCAATAGCTGTCATAGGACCGAATGCTGCTGTCGCTCAGCTAGGAGGTTATACAGGAGGACATTCCGAAGTAATTTCACCATTGCAAGGAATAAAAAATCGGTTGGATAGTCATCATGTTTATTATGTAAAAGGAACCGATGTAAAAATAACCTTACCATTAATACCCAGCGAATACTTGGTTCCTGCAGGAGCAAAGGCAGGAGAACATGGATTAAAAGGCGAATACTTTAATAATGTTGATTGTTCAGGTGAACCAGTATTAACAAGAATTGATCCAGTAATTGATTTTAAATTTGGTAAAAGTTCTCCTATTCCAAACTTACCAGCTACCTACTATTCAATTAGGTGGACGGGTGATTTTGTTGCCCCCTTCACTGGAGCCTATTATATCGGTGGTGAATTTGACGATGCTATAAAATTATATCTGAATGGAAAATTACTCATCGATCGAACACTCAATCGAAACAAATCATCAGACGTTGCAAAAATTGAAATTGAGAAAGGAAAGAAATATGCGTTGAAAATAGAATATACTCAACAATGGTATAATGCAGAAGTTAAACTAACCGGTGCTCCTCAAAATCCAAATAAATTTAAAGAAGCAATAGAGGCAGCAAAAAAAGCAGATATTGCCTTAGTTGTTTTAGGTACCGATGAGACAGTAGAAAAAGAAGGGGTAGATCGTCCAGACTTAAATCTTCCTGGAGATCAGGGAGATCTTGTAAAGGCTGTGTTTAAAGCAAATCCAAAAACAATTGTTGTCTTGCAAAATGGTAGTACCATTTCTGTTACCTGGTTAAAAGAAAATGTGCCTGCTATTTTCGAGACATGGTATAATGGAGAAGAAGGAGGCAATGCATTGGCGGATGTTATTTTTGGAGATTACAATCCAGCTGGCAGATTGCCACTCACCTTCTACAAAACAGCTGAAAACTTCCCCTCCTTCAGTGACTACGATATTCGTAAAGGAAGAACTTATATGTACAGAAAAAATTCAAAAGAGAATTCCAAGATAAGTGAAGTTCTTTATCCATTTGGGTTTGGACTAAGTTATACTCAATTTAGTTATAGTAAATTAGAAGTACTAACTAAACAATCAGATGCAAAAGGAAATATAAAAGCTCGCCTAACTATAAAAAATACAGGTACGCGTGCTGGTGATGAAGTAGTACAATTGTATGTGCACGATGAAAAATCAAGTGTAGTAAGACCAGAGAAACAATTGGTTTGTTTTGACCGAATTCATTTACTACCCAATGAAAGTAAAGTAGTGGAACTAAAATTCCCCGCTAAAGATCTAGCCTATTGGATGGTGGCTTCCAATAGTTTTGTAGTAGAACCAGGAGACTTTACGCTAATGGTGGGAAGTTCTTCGGAGGAAATTAAATCAACTGGAAAAATTACTATCAAATAAAATATTTACTACTAATTTATAATGATAAAAAAGAATTGTTATTGCTAAAGAATTGTTTGCTATGAAAAATTATCTTAAGAAAATTACACCGTTCCTATTAATCAATTTACTACTGATGTCATTTGCAAAGGAAGTAAAATCGCAAGGACGAATGGTGAGAGGGGCAGAAAAAACGGAGTATGCTTTGCCTACTAATGTAGCCGACTTTTATGTATCACTGAAAGGTAATGACGCTTGGACTGGCAAACTAGCAGCCCCTAATAAAAATAATACAGATGGTCCATTTGCTACAATATCAAAGGCAAAGGAGGCGGTTCGTTTATTAAAATCGACCGTTTACAAGCCAAAGAAAAAAGCAGTTGATCCCCGTTTTAAAGGTACACCTCATACATTAGGAACTGGTCGAGATATTTTAGTTTTGATTCGTGCGGGTGTTTATTCTTTAGATAAAGGACTCGAATTTACAGCTGCAGATGGAGGAGAAAGAGTGGAGACAGACTTACCTACTGGCGCATTTGAATATCATGAGTTGAAAGATTACTATGTTACTTATGCAGCCTATCCCGGAGAGAAAGCAATTATTTCAGGAGGTGAAAAAATTACTGGTTGGGAAAAAGAAAATAATGGAGCCTGGAGAACATCTATTCAAAGAGAGGAAATAAATGATTTATATGCCAATGGAAAAAGACTAACCTTAGCACGTACTCCTAACAGCGGATTTTTTTATACTGATGGACAGCCGACCGATTCTGTTTATTTTCAATTTAAAACAGGCGATTTAAAATCATGGAAGGATATAGAAACTAACCGGATTCATATGACCGTTCGCTGGAGCGGAATACATACTAGTATTGCAAGGGTAGACGAAAAAAATAATAGAGCCTATTTATCTATCTCTTCTCCAGATATGCTCATTGTTCCACCAAAATATTATGTAGAAAATTTAGCAGCCTTGATGGACAGTACCAATGAATGGTTTTATAATAAAAAAAATAAGACGATTCATTTTATTCCAAGTGAAGAGATCAAGGATCCTAACTTATCAGATGTATCTTTTCCAAAACTTAGTAACTTATTATCAGCGACTGGCACCAAAGAAAAGCCTATACGAAATTTACGTTTTTACAATCTCAACTTTCAGAATACCCTATCAGGTGGTGCTGGAACAGTGACTTTTCAATATGCAAAAAACTGTGAGTTGCTAAAAAACACCATTGAGAATGTAAGTCAAGCGGCTATAAATTTTGGTATCGGTTGTTATCACAATCTAATTAGTAGAAATGTAATCAATGATTCAAAAGGCAGTGGTATTATTGTAGCAGGTGTACCTAAACCTGAAAATTGGGAGGATGTAGTGAGTGATAATACCATTTCATTTAATAAGATTACCAATATTGAAATAGCAGCTACTGGAATTTCCACTTACAATGCCATCAGAAGTACCGTTAGTAATAATTATATCAATCATGTTGGTAGTTATGGAATCACATTAGGTTCTTGGCCAAATATTGAAGAGACTACTGATGGAAGTCATTTAGCAGAATACAATCATGTGTCATTTACCAATATGAAACGGGACGATGAAGGTGGCATTGCGGTATATGGATTGAGCCCAGGCTCAATAGTTCGGAATAATTTGATACACGATGTTCATCCAGCAGAAACGAACGAGAATGTTGCTTTATTTTTTCAGAACATGTCATCCGGATGGAAAGTTTATGACAATACTTATTTCAACCTAAAACAAGGAGAGATGAAACTTTGTGCCTGTTACTTGGTTGATAATTTTTATGAAAATAATATCATTGTAGAGTCTCCAATTAATCAACCTGAAGAAATAATAGAAGGCCTAGCTAAATTATCTTTTAACAACATAGATATTAAGCCAATAGATTTACCAATAACTGGTCATGAATTTTTAATTAGTGCAAAGGTTTCCAATACTGGTTCAACCGGAATGGAAAATATTTTTTTATATGTAGATGGAAAAGTAGTTGGTTCAAAAAAGCTTCCATTTATAGCTAAAAATGAGCGCAGGATTGAGTTTAAATATAAATTCAGTGATCCTGGAAAACATTCAGCTGCCATCGGGAGATCATTGACCAAAGAGGTAACAGTAACAGGTAAATCTATTTACCTAATTTATCGAAATTTAAAATCTAATATTAAAGAAATACCAGTAGGTGATTCATTAGAAATTACTACCGATGCTTTGAACATGCGAGCTGAAGGCCTCATACAAAAAGTGGTTCTTACAATAGATGGAAAAGTTGCTTCTACTCAATCAATTAATTTTCAAGAGAACGAGTCGAAACAAATTAGTTTTTCAATTCTCCCATCAATAGGATTTCATACAATAACAATTGGAGATCAACCACCCATAAAGGTTCATGTTTATCCTATACAAAAAATTGATATTTCGAAAGCATCTTTTTTAACCTATACCACTACCACTGCTAAACCCAGTAAATTTAATTTTGATTCAAAACGAAATCATTTTGAGATCACTGCTGCAGGAACTGATTTTCTTCATGCGGAAGATTCTTATGGTACCATTTATCTTCAAAAAGCAATTGAAGGAAATTTTGTAGCAACTGTAAAAGTGGTAGGATTTAGTGAAGGAATTAGTGAATGGTTTAGAGCAGGTATTTTTGTGCGCAATGACTTATCAAAAGGTGATGAAAAGAAACCTGCTACCCTAGGTTCATTTCTTCTTTTTTCTACCACTAAACGCTGTGGAGCACAATGGGATGAATTTGGAGATGGATCTATGCACAACACAAAATCCAAAAATTATGGAGTAGATAATCCAATCCCAGTATGGATTAAGCTAGTTCGTCATGGTAATAGCTTTACTGGATATTACAGTCTAGATGGAAAAAATTGGACAATTTCGCGCGAGTCGGGTGATATTCCAGGGATGGCTACTAAGATGGATATTGGATTAGCAGGTGGAGCAAATGATCAGAAAGTATCCACTGTCACTTTTGAAGATTTTCAACTTTCGGTAGAGAAAAAATGATTTTTAAATTTGAAGTTTTCAAATCGATGGATTCAAAAATTGTGCATACCATTTTCCTGAATCCTTAACAATTCTTTGTTGGGTTTTAAAATCGATATGCACCAAACCAAATTTTGGGTTGAAACCCTCTGCCCATTCAAAATTATCCATAAGGGTCCATACAAAATATCCGTTCACTTTTACCCCCTCTTTTTTAGCACGTAAGACCTGTTCAATATGATCTTTCAAGTAGTTAACTCGATCGGTGTCTTCAATTCTTCCATCCTGCAATGTATCTTTAAAAGCAACTCCATTTTCTGTAACAATAATTTCTTTGACAGCAGGATAACTACTGAATTTTTTTAATGCTTCGTAAATACTTGGGGGATATACTTCCCAATCCATTTGAGTATAGGTTACATTTCTTTTACTAGCCTTAATAACTTTTGCATTTACAAAAGGTACGAACGGAGAATATTTAATTATTTCTCTAGTATAATTTTGAAGGCCAATAAAGTCCATATCGAATGCAAGATTCGCTTCGTCCTCGGGCTTCATGTAGCGCTCTATTCTATTTAATAAGGGTAAATCTTTTTTTGGATATCCCATACCGAGCAAGGGTTCTATGAACATCCGATTTACTAAGGCATCTGCTTTAACTGTTGCATTATTATCTCTTAAAAGATTAGGCCTGTATGGCTCAAGATGAGAATAAGAAAAAGTAGTACCTATTTTTGAATCAGCACATAGAGACCTCACTATTCTTCCACCTTCGGCTTGACATAAAGCAGCATGATGTGCAGCAGCTAAGAAATTGCCTAAGCCTTTTTTACCAGGAGCATGGACTCCTAAAAAATAACCAGCTCCAGTAAATACCATCGGCTCATTCAATATCATCCAATGCTTTACTCGGTCACCAAAATTTTTAATACAACATTCAACAAAATAACTAAACCACTGAACAATCGATCGATTGACCCATCCGCCCTTTTGTTGCAATGCGTCTGGTAAATCCCAGTGATATAATGTTACCCATGGCATTAAACCTTGAGCTAGACAACAATCGATTAAACGATTGTAAAAATCAATTCCTTCGGAATTAACTTTACCGATGCCTTCAGGAAAAATACGAGACCATGAAATAGAAAATCGATAGACTGGAATATTTAATTGGCGAATGAGCGCAATATCTTCTTCATATTTTTGATAAAAATTACAGGCTTCATTACCATTATCTCCTAGTAAAATATTTCTCTTTTTTTGTGAAAATTTATCCCAGATAGACAACCCTTTTCCATCCGCGTCATGTGCGCCTTCGATTTGATAAGCTGCAGTAGAAACACCCCAATTAAAATTGTCTCCGAAATCTTCTCTGGTAAAACTCATTTTAATTAATCTGCAAGCTGAAGTAATATTTTCCCTAAACTTTTATTTTTTAATTTTTTTACAGAGTAAATCGATTCTCCTAAAACCGCTTTTTTATTTACCTCTACAGCTCCATGCTTTTTTAAAACCATATCAATGATTTTTTCAGTTTCATTAGGATAATCAACTAGAATAAATTGATCTGAGTCTAGCCAAGCCTGGATAGTAGAAATATGCTTTTGCTTTAAACTTTTAATAACTGGCACTCCTATTTTTTTCAATGCGGCAGCATTGCACTGTTGCTCATACTGGCCTTTCATAGGAATCACCAATAACTTCTTTTTTAAATACAAAGCTTCAGCAGGTGTTTCAAATCCTGCTCCACATAAAATCCCTTTACAGTTTATAAGGCTGTCTATAAAATCATCGTTATTAATCGGACGGATATGAATGTTTTTTTCTTTGTACTCTTTTTTTGTATGCTTACTAAAAACCTCCCATTGAACATTCTTAAATGTTGACAGTACATTTATAATTCTTTCATCACTATAAGCAGGTAAGTAAACGGTGTAGTATTTTTTTGTTTCACTAACGGCATTTCTTATTTGATCACGTATAACTGGAGTAAATATATTGCTATCGAATTTTTCAAAATGAAAACCATACGTTTCGGTAACTGGCGCATAATTATTCAATACTGCTTTGCCAATAGGATCAGCTTTTTTTGACTTGGGAGATTTTTTATTAATTACTGCACTTTGATGGCTAAGCCCAATACAAGCCTTGTGTTTCATTTTACATGCCCAAGCGCTAACTGGCTCAAAATCATTTATTATCAAATCGTATTCTTCCACTGGAAGACTATTGATTTCTTTAAACAGCTGTTTTAAATTACTTTTCTTATACGTTGCAAGTAAGTCAACACCCCCTTTTTTACCAAAAATAAAACTAAGTCCTTTGAATGTATACTTTACTGGGTAAGGCAATGATACATCAGCTTGTATTCCACTTACTAAAATATCTAAGTCCCCTTTTTGCTGCAGTATTGGAATAATATCCCTAGCGCGACTTAGATGCCCGTTACCTGTTCCTTGGATTGCGTATAGTATTTTCATTTCTGACGCATTAAATTAAATTCCTCCACTAAATTGTCGAATAGCTCACTATCATTCAGATCATCTTCCTCAGAAATAGCTGATTCCTTTTTATCTATTTCGATTTCATTTTCAGTAAACCGATAAATACTCCATTCATTATTAAGATATTCTAAAGCGGTTAAATTCTCAATCCAATCCCCACTATTGAGGTACATCGTTTTACCATGATCGTTACTAATCTCTCTCATTTCTGGCTGATGGATATGACCACAAACTACAAAGTCGTACTGATTTTCAATAGCTATATCAGCAGCCGTTTGTTCAAAATTATTAATAAATTTAACCGCAGATTTGACACTATTTTTAATCTTCTTTGAAAGAGAAAGTTTTCCTCTCTTAAATACTTTTTCCGAAATAAAATTGACAACACGGTTAATCAATATCAAAGTATCATATCCAATAGCCCCCAACTTTGCAAGCCATTTACTATGCTGCATGGTAATATCAAACACATCGCCGTGAAAAAACCAGGCAGTCTTACCACTTTCTAATGGAAGTATTACTTTATTTACAATTCTTAAGGAACCCATTTTAAATCCAACAAACTTCCTTAGCATCTCATCGTGGTTACCAGTGATATAGTAGATCTTAACCCCTTTACTCATCCAATGAAGGATTTGCTTAATCACTTTCATGTGAGCTTTAGGCCAATATCTTTTACTAAACTGCCAGATATCAATGATGTCACCATTGAGGATAACAATTTTAGGCTTTACAGATTTAAGGTATTGAAGTAGCTCGGTAGCGTGGCAACCATAAGTGCCAAGATGGACGTCAGAAAGGACAAGTATATCTAATTTTCTTTTTTTTACTTTATCCATTAACGGATTTTGTAAATTTTAAACGCGTGGTGAAACGCAGAAAAAAGGGTTACAAATAATGCAGCTGAGATTTTTTGAAATAAAAAACGTACGTTTTGCATATAGAAAAATTATCATAATAATATGCAAAGAAAGCAAGTCAATGTAAACAAATGTTTAAGTTAATGTTACGGGAAGGTTAACAATTACCTATTTTCATTGAGGACTTTAAATAACATTAAATTAATTTATATATAAATGGAAGTTCAAATTTTCATGGAAAGGACTAGAAAAACATACCTTTAATTCAAGTTAAAATAGATCATAAATCTTAGCAAACTGACATGTCAAATTATAAATTATGAAAAACCTTCTACTTAAGGGCTTACTTTTTATTACACTCATCAGCCAGCTTTCCTTTAAATCAAATACTGACCCACAAGAATTTAAAGCAGATATCATTGTTTATGGTGGTACTTCAGCAGCTGTTACTGCTGCTGTTCAGGCCAAAAAATTAGGTAAAACCGTAGTAATCATTTCGCCTGCAAAACATTTGGGTGGATTAACTTCTGGGGGACTGGGCTTTACTGATATTGGTAATAAATCAGTTATCGGAGGACTGGCTAGAGATTTTTATCATCGTATTTTTTTACATTATCAAATGGATCGTTCTTGGCTCTGGCAGAAAAAAGAAGACTATGGAAATAAAGGACAGGGTGCACCAGCTATAGATGGTAATGCAAGAACCATGTGGATATTTGAACCCCATGCCGCGGAGGATATTTTCAATGAATATGTCAAAGAAAATAATATCACTGTTTTTAGGGAAGAATGGATTGACCGGGAGAAGGGTATTAAAATGAAAGATGGAAAAATAATATCTGTTCGTACAATTAGTGGAAAAATATTCTATGGAAAAATGTTTATTGATGCCACCTATGAAGGGGATTTAATGGCAGCTGCAAAAGTGAAATACCACATAGGGCGAGAGGCAAATAATCAATATAATGAGCAATGGAATGGAGTACAAACAGGTGTTTTCCAGCATGGACATTATTTCAAAACTAAAATTGATCCCTACAAAATACCAGGTAATCCTAGTAGCGGACTACTACCATTTATCTCGTCTGAAAAAGTGGAAGCCAATGGCAATGGAGATAATAAAGTACAAGCTTATTGTTTTCGTATGTGTTTAACAACGAACCCTAATAATAAGGTTGCATTTACTAAACCAGCAAACTATGATCCTTCACGATATGAACTCCTCATCAGGGTATTTAAATCAGGGTGGCGAGAGTTATTTCAAAAATTTGACCCTATTCCCAACCAGAAAACAGATGTCAATAATCACGGACCTTTTAGTACAGATTATATTGGAATGAATTACGACTATCCAGATGCTTCTTACCAGAGAAGAAAAGAAATCATTAAAGAGCATGAGATTTATCAAAAAGGATTACTGTATTTTATTGCTACCGATCCAAGAATCCCTGCTGATGTACAAAAAGAATTTAATACTTGGGGACTTGCTAAAGATGAGTTTAAAGACAACGGTAACTGGCCCAATCAAATTTATGTGAGAGAAGCGCGGAGAATGATAAGTGATTATGTAATGACAGAAAATGAAATCATGTCAAGAAAAGCTGTGCCAGAGTCTATTGGAATGGGCTCCTATAGTTTAGATTCACATAATATTCAACGAATCATCCTACCAGATGGTTCAGTACAAAATGAAGGAGATATTGGAGTGGGTGCGCCTCAGCCTTACGAAATATCTTACCGAGCAATTATTCCTAAAGAATCAGAATGTAAAAACTTACTAGTACCTATCTGTGTATCTTGCTCACATATTGCATTTGGTTCAATTAGGATGGAGCCAGTCTTTATGATTCTAGGAGAATCCGCTGCTACCGCGGCAGCTATTGCAATTGATGACAAAGTAAACGTACAGAAAGTAAACTACACAAAACTTAAAATTAAATTACTAGATCAAAATCAAGTACTTACTTTAAAAAATAAAATTTTATATTCAAAAAATTAATTTTTTATAAAATGAAAAATCGTATTATATTAATTAGTCTTTTATTGTTATCGAATTACTCTTTTGCACAAATAAAGAAAAAAGACAAAGCACAAAATATTTTAGTGATTTTAAGTGATGATCAAAGTTATAATACACTGAGTATTTTAGGCAATAAAGAAATTCATACTCCCAATTTAGATCGATTGGCAAAAGAAGGAATGCTTTTTTCACAAGCGCATGTAATGGGTGGACATCAGGGTGCAATCTGTATACCTAGCAGAGTGATGCTATTAACTGGAAGATATATTAACAGACTACCGGGAGATGGGGGCACAATACCAGATAGTATAATTAGTTTGCCAGAAGTATTGCGCACAAAGGGTTATACCACCTACCACACGGGCAAATGGCATAGCGATAAGCCAGCACACCACCGTTTTTTTAGTGATGGTGGAGATATTTTTTTTGGAGGAATGCATTTTAAAGATGATGGTGGACAAGAGCATCCTACGGTTTACAAATATGATCCAAGCGGACTTTACCCTGCCTCCTTAAAAAGAAAAAGCGATACTTTCAGTACCCAATTATATGCTGAAAATGCCATCAACTTTTTGAATAGTACCAAAGCAAAATCACAACCTTTCTTTTGTTATGTAGCTTTTACCTCCCCGCATGACCCTAGAACCCCTCCTCCAGCCTATCAAAATAAATACAAAGCAGCGTCGATATCTGTACCAGCTAATTTTTTACCGCAACATCCATTTGACAATGGAGATCTGAAAGTAAGAGATGAAAAATTATTGCCCAGACCATTAACAACTGAAGCGGTACAAAATGAGATCGCTTTGTATTATGGAATGATTAGTGAAATGGATTTTCAAGTAGGCCGAATTTTAGACGCGCTTGAAAAGAATCATTTAAAAGAAAATACACTCATTGTTTTTGCAGGCGACAATGGCTTAGCTGTTGGCCAGCATGGATTATTAGGGAAGCAGAATTTATATGAACATAGTATTAGAGTACCTATGATTATAGCAGGTAAGGGGGTTCCAAAGGGTACAATTTATAAAGGTTTTAATTATTTAAGCGATATCTCTCCTACAATTTATAACTACTTGGATATACCACAGCCTAATTCAGTAGAGGGTAAAAGCTTATTGCCAGTTTTCAATCAACCAAATGTAGTCATCAGAAAAAACATCTATAACGTATATGGCAATTGGTCAAGAAGTATAAAATCAGAGGACGGATTTAAATTGATTGTTTACAATGTAAATGGAGTTTTACATACACAGCTTTTTGATTTAAAAAAAGACAAATGGGAGAAAACTGATTTAGCTAATAAGCCTGCTTATTCAAAAACAAAAGAATCATTGAGGTCTTTATTAATAAATGAAATGAAGGTAACCCACGACAATCTAGATATTACTAAACCCGATTGGGGTAGACTAAAGGGAATGAAAACAAATGGTGGAGAATAAGCTTTTATTGTTTAATTTTTATTCTCCATCCAAAATATAACATTCTTCCATACGTAGGGCCCCAAACCATTGACGCATCAAAATAGGAACTAAATGGTGTACTCGCAGCCAATATAGTATTCTGCTGAAAATAATTAGCGATATTTTCAACTCCTATATAAATATCCATCGGATAATTTTTATTAAATGTTTTACTCACTTGCGCATTCATCAAAATAAAACTAGGGGAATAATTTGATAGCTGGTAGATGGTTGGATTATCCGAACTATTGGATATTCGCTTTTTTCCATTGTAGGTAATCGTATAATTAAATTTCCAGGAATTAGCGCTTGCATAATCAACACTTAAAAAAGCTCTGTCTTTAGATATGAAAGGGCGCTCCAATAATTTACCACTGTAGGTTTGTTTTACATCAAAGTATCGATAAGCCAATCTCAGATCTAATTTTTTAATCGGCTCAATATTTAATTCCGCTTGAAAACTATTAGAATATGATTTACCTACTAAGTTATAAAATTGAACCCTACGTACATTTTCCAAATCCACTATTACTTGATTATTGAAATCATTTCTAAAAAAGTCTATTCCTATGGTAGCACTATTTCCTAAAAAATTAAATTTTTGATCTACACTAATTCCTTTGTTCCAGGCTACTTCTGGATTTAATCCATAGGCTCCACCAGCCATACTTGGAACGATGGCAACTTGTCTAGCACTTACAAAAACACTGTTATTTTCTGCAAAAATATTAGCCGTTCTTTGTCCCCTGCCGCCACTCAATCGAAAGGTAGTTCCAGCAATTGGTTCATACCGCATATTCAAACGAGGCGTTACAAATGCACCATACAAATTATTATTATCAGCTCTTACTCCAGCTACCATACTCCACTTATCATTGGGCGTATAGGTATATTCAAAGAAAGTGCCAGGCACTATCTCCTTTCGAGAATAGTTGTTGAAATTAAAATCTTCTTGGTACTGATCATATTGAAAACTTAGACCCGTTCTAAACTTATGAATAGTGGAACGAATAATAGATTGATAAATTAAATTACCATAAAGACTTTGCTGCTTGGCATTGTAATTTGTTAAACCGAAATAGGATGCTTGATCATGATTAATAGCATCTACTTGTAGCCCAATACTCTTATACTTTTGTTGAGGAAAAACATATCCCATCTTTCCAAACATCTCATACCTTTCAGTATTAATTGATAAACCATACCGATTTTCGGTATTCTTATCCGTAGTTGGATCAAAATCAATCTCTCCTCCTAACTTTTTATCATTTAAAACTTTAATCCCAAACTGAGCAAGTGTTCCTTTGCTGTTATCAAATTTATACCGGTTGACTAAACTCAACTCATTGCCAGTTGGCAAATCCTTGAAGCCATCTTTATTCATATCAACTGCATTATTTAAAAAATTATCATGCAGCAGTAAAGCAGTGGACCATTTTGAATTGAGCTTGGTAGCTAGATTTAAATTCAAATCAGTTTTACCAAAACCATTGATATAAATATTACCTAACAATTTTTCTGCCGTCTCAGGCTTCTTTAATTCAACATTAATTTGTCCAGCAATACTTTCAAATCCATT
>CAMBTV010000034.1 GCA_945870835.1 Chitinophaga pinensis | reverse complement strand
AGCGAGCAGGGCCATTAAAGTAACTTACTCTACCCGCGAGTTCCTTGATTTTAGGCTGACAGTTAAAATTTCATCCGCCGCGGCGGATTGATTTTTTTTGTTACTTTTTTGCATCAAGGCAAAAAAGTAAAAGCACTCTATTCCAAAGGAATTTTCAAGAATATATAGAAAACTTTTATTTTACTAAAAAGGAATACGAATAAGATATTGATTATTTGGCTGATTATATGATAGTTCTTTAACGATAAATTTCAATAAAAAGCTCTACCGAATGAGCGCTTAAAATTTCACAGGGTCTAAAAATTAGTATTCACCTATATAAATAAGTAATAATAAAAATTGATCGATGGATCGAAAATGAAATTTAAAAATACTTCTTGTATTTTCTATTGCATTAAATTACCATTCAGTCGCATAAGTTCGATTTCGGCTAATTTAGTATTATATCGGGCAGCTAGTAATCGCGTGTAGGCATCTGCCAAGCTTTTTTGTGTCTCCCTTAATTCTAAGTAGGTGGATACTCCCAATCGGTAACGTTCTAAAGAAATAAAAACATTTTCTTTTGCAAGCAAAATATTATCTTCTTCTAATAATAACGCCTGCTGTTGCATGGTATATTCTTTAAAAGCCTTTGTGATAGCAGTGTTAAGGGTTGCTTGTTGACTCTGGTAGGATAGTTTCAGAAAAGCGATATCTAATTGTGATTGCTGAATTAAGCGTTTGGTGTTGAGCCCATTTAAAATAGGGATAGTAATACCCAATCCATAATTGAAGCCATTATTTCTACTGTATAAAGGAGTAAAAGGATTTACTACGGCTTGATTGTCTATTTTGGAATAATTATAATTAGAATTCAAAGCAACGATTGGATAAAGGTCTGCTTTCCTTTCTTTCAAAATCAATTGAGAAATGTCAATATTTTTTTTGGTAATAAGCAGTGAGGGGCTAGTATTTTCCAGCCCACTGATCAAATCCTGCAATAAAATCCGGTTGTTGATTATAATGCTGTCATACACTTCGTATCCGACAGTTGAAGGAATATTCATTATCAAATTTAGTTGCTCTTTAAGCTGGTCAATGAGTATTTGTTGCTTTAGTCGGGCAGCTCTTTGTGCATTCAAATCTACTTTCGCTTGTAATAATTCTGGTTTTGCACCCAATCCCACACTGAGTTTTTTTTCTGATAATTTCACTCGCTCTTCGTTGATGCTCATTTGTTCCTCAACAGCTTTTAACTGCTGTTTTTGATGAACAATACTATAATAGTTAACCAATAATGAAGCAACAGAAGTAATCATTTGATTTTTGATTGCTAGGTCACCCAGTTTTACAAACTCATTTAATTTTACCCTGGTGGTTACCATTTTGAGGCCATTGAATATTGTCCAGTTAAGTTGAACAGAGCCTGCCAAATTGTTCGAACGAATTCCATTGCGTTGTCTTTTAGTACCGTCTGTAAATTTTTGCAGTTGATCATTGTTGTTAAATACAAGACCAGTAGTACTATTAATTCTAGGCATCAATGCGGCCTTAGCATATGACTTGTCTAAGGCATAAGATGCTGAATCATTGCGAAGCAATTCAATGTCGTAATTGTTTTTAAGCACAGTAGCTATCGCCTCTTCAACGGTTAAGATTTTTTGTGCAAATAATTCTTGAGCAGGCGCTATAGCCATACCAATCATTACTGTAAATAACCAACTTCTTTTCATTCTGCCAACATATTTTAAATTGATCAAACTGTTTGTTCCAATTCATCTAATTCACTCTTTTTCTTCTTAGAAGAAAGGAAAGAATACATTGCTGGAATAACAAACAAGGTAAGTACTAATGAAAATAATATTCCGCCTACAATTACAATACCTAAAGGGATACGACTGGTAGAAGCATCACCTAGAGACAAGGCCAAAGGTAAAGCACCTAAACTCATTGCTAAACTGGTCATCAGGATAGGTCTGAATCTAGCAACTGATGCTTCTAAAACAGCGACATTTTTATTTTGCCCTAATAATTGTTTTTGATTCGCAAACTCTACAATAAGTATCCCGTTTTTTGTTACTAGACCAATCAACATGATCATTCCAATTTCAGAGAAAATATTGAGTGTTTGACCATAGATATGCAAAGAAAGCAATGCGCCTGCAATTGCTAAGGGTACTGTTACCATGATGATGAAAGGATCGATGAAACTTTCAAATTGGGCTGCTAATACCAGAAAAATTAAAATTAATGCAAGTACAAAGGCATAGCTAGTATTGCTGCCACTCTCCGCATAATCTCTTGAAGCACCAAATAGAGAAGTGGTGAAAGAATCGTCTAATAATTTTTTTGAAATATCTTCCATAGCCTTGATACCATCACCGATTGTATTTCCAGGGGCAAGTCCTGCTGATAAAGTAGCAGATTTGTACCTGTTAAAATGATAAATGGTAGGAGGGGTACTTTGCTCTTCAATATTCACTAGATTATCTAGAGAGATAGATTCTCCAGCAGCGTTTTTGACATAAATATTTTTTAAATCAGAGGGGTCATCCCGGTCTTTTCTTGCAACTTGGCCTATTACCTGATACTGCTTTCCATCTCTATCAAAATAGCCTAGCCTTCGATTGCTTAAAGCCAATTGTAGTGCTTCAGAAATAGTTTGAATGGTTACACCCAAGTTACTCGCTTTCAATCTGTCTATAGTAACGCGTATTTCAGGCTTATTAAATTTCAGATCGGTATCAACACCTTGAAACGCAGGATTTTTATTGGCTTCCTCCAAAAATTTTGGAAGCACTTCTTTTATTTTGTTGAAATTGACATTTTGCAACACAAATTGTACTGGTAATCCACCACGTCTATTTACTGAGATAGTTTGCTCTTGAACTGCGAATATTTTTCCTTCTGAAAACGAGGGGGCATTTTTATTAATCATGTTCACAATATCCTGTTGAGATCTCTTTCTTTCTTTTGGATCTGTTATTACAGATCTAACAAAGCCAGAGTTGACAGAGCCTGAACCTGTAAATCCAGGAGCCACCATGCTCATTAAAATTTTGTTTTCTGGAACAGAGTCAATGATAAACTGAGATATCTTATCTACATATTTATCCATAAATTCATAAGAAGCTCCTTCGGCTGCCGAAACGGTAAGTCTAAATTGGCTCCTATCTTCCATTGGTGCAAGTTCAGATGGTATGTCTTTTCCTATCCAATAAATAGCTCCAAAACAGGCAAGAATAATTAAAAAGGCGATCCATCTTAATTTCATAAAATAGGTCAGGGAAACCCGGTATACATTTTCCATTCCTTTGAAAAAAGGTTCGGTGAAATTATAAAACCAAGAGTTTTTATGTTTTTTTCTTGCCAGCTTAACGTTTAAAACCGGAGTAAGCGTGAGGGAAACGAAAGCAGAAATTAAAACTGCACCTGCCACTACTACTCCAAATTCACGAAATAATCTTCCAACAAATCCTTGTAAAAAAATAACAGGAAGAAATACAATTGCCAATGTTATTGAAGTGGCAATAACTGCAAAATAAATTTCTTTAGAGCCTTCTTTAGCCGCTTGCCATTTACTCATACCCTGCTCCATCTTCTTGAAAATATTTTCCGTTACCACAATTCCATCATCTACCACCAAACCCGTTGCAAGTACAATGGCCAGAAGTGTTAATACGTTAATGGTAAATCCAAAAACATACATTATAAAGAAAGCCCCAATCAGAGAAACAGGTATATCAATCAATGGACGAATAGCTATTATCCAATCTCTAAAGAAAAGATAGATGATAAGTACAACTAGAATGATAGAAATGATGAGCGTTTCTTTTACCTCAGAAATAGATCTTTTAATGAATCTAGTTTGATCCATTGCGATTTCCAAACTATATTCAGCAGGGATATCTTTTTTAATTTGATTAAACCTTTTGTAAAACTCTTCTGATATGGCAACATAATTTGATCCAGGTTGAGGGACAATTGCCATTCCAATCATTGGAACGCCATTTGTTTTTAACATCGACTCCTCATTTTCGGGTCCTAAAACAGCTTCTCCAACATCTTTTAATTTAATGTCTGTGCCGTTGATGTTTTTTACAATAATATTATTGAATTCTTCTTCAGTATTTATTTTCCCAAAAGTTCTAACTGACAATTCAGTGGCAACTCCTGAAATTTTACCTGAGGGAAGTTCTACATTCTGTCTTTGAATAGCAGTTTGAATATCACTTGCTGTAAGTCCGTAAGAATTTAATTTGGCGATATCAAACCAGATGCGCATTGCATATCTCTTTTCACCCCAGATCTGAATTCCACTTACACCAGGTATAGTTTGTAGTCGTTCAAGCAAATTATTATTCGCATATTCGGTCACTTCCAACTGATTTTTGGAAGGGCTTTTCACCGTCATAGAGATAATTGCATCACTGGTCGCATCTGCTTTTGATACTACAGGTGGGGCATCTAAATCAGATGGTAAAGAACGAACTGCTTGTGATACTTTGTCTCTTACATCATTGGCAGCGGATTCTAATTCATTGCCTAATTCAAATTCTACATTGATAGAGCTGCTGCCTTGACTACTACTACTGGTGATATTTTTAACTCCCGCAATCCCATTTATGGCTTTTTCTAGCGGTTCTGTAATTTGTGATTCAATAATATCTGCATTTGCCCCAGGATAAGAAGTCCGCACGGAAATATTTGGGGGGTCGATGGCTGGATAATCTCGAACACCCAAAAAATTAAAACCTATCACACCAAATAAGATGATGACAATACTCAGCACTACTGCCAATACCGGACGACGTAAACTTAATTCGGATATATTCACTGGTATCTTACGGTTTAGTTTTTAATTATTTTATTGATTTTTACACCACTACCTTGTTTGATTGAAAGTAATCCAGTAAGTAAAACGGTATCTCCTGAATTCACGCCTTCGGTTATTTCTACCTGAGTAGTTCCTCGGTATCCAGTAATCACAGGTACCATCGTTGCTTTGCCATTCTTTAAAGTAACAATTTCTTTACCTCTAGCTCGAGGAATAATTGCTTGAGTTGGTATCATTAGTGCAGAATCATTTTTGCCCAAAGGAATCTTTACTTTTATAAAACCACCTGCAATCAGTGAGGAGTCATTTTTTTTTACCAATGCTTTTACTTTTAAACTTCTTGTTTCTGCGGCAATCGTATTTTCTGTTGCAATAATTTTTGCTTCAAAAACGGTTGTATTATTTTCAACAGTAAATTGAACTTCATTTCCATTTTTCATTGTTTGGCCATATTTTTCAGGAACGGTGAATTCCATTTTAAGCTGGCTCAATTTCCTTAAAGTAGTGATGATAGTTTGAGGAGAAACATAAGCCCCTTTGGTGATAGGAGTGATGCCTACTTTTCCACTGAAAGGTGCCCTTAAAGATGTTTTTGAAATATTGGTGCGAACAATATTAATATCTGCTTTAATATTATTTACAGCCAATACATTCAAATCATATTCCTGCTGACTAACCCCATTTATTTTTAACAATGCTGCAAAACGTTCGGCAGTTTGCTCAGCGGTGGTTAATTGTACCAATAATTTTTGCAGTTGTGCTTGCAAATCGTCATCATATAATTTTAGTAAAACACTGCCTTGGCTAACATTACCCCCTTCTTTAAATAATACATCGGTTACTCTGCCAGAAATTTCAGGGTGTAATTCTACCTCCTCAGCAGCTACTAAACTTCCTGCTACCTCAATTTCTTGGGAAAGAGTTTGAGGGGCAACAATAAATACGTCTGCCTTTATCTCTTTAGGAGCAGTAGATTTTGGCTTTTCGGTTTTTTCTTTAACCTCTGAACAACTAAAAATAGCTATGGTTAAAACGAAGGACCAAATGCTGTAATTCAAATTCAACCTCATTGTATAGTTAGTTTTATTTTTTTAAAAGTAAGTGAAAAAAGTATATATCAGAATTAAAAAATTATGAATGGGATTTTACTATTAAATTGTTTTTAATCCGAGTTGCCTGGTGAATTAGCTCCTGTTTCTCTTTGCTTAAAATAGTAACATGTCCCATTTTTCGCCCTGGCTTGGTTTGTTTTTTACCATAAATGTGTACAAAAACGTTTTCTAATTTCATAATCTCATCAAGGCCTTCATATACAGCAGGGCCACTAAATCCTTCTGCACCTACCAGATTTACAATGGCCGCAGGTAAAATATGCTCAGTGCATCCTAGTGGATAACCTAACATTACCCGCCAAAGCATGTCAAATTGAGAGGAGTAGTTGGCTTCGATGGTATGATGACCGCTATTGTGAACTCTAGGTGCGGTTTCGTTTACAAACACTTGATCATTTAAGTCTACAAAAAGCTCTACGGCAAAAATTCCTGGACTTTTTAATCCATTCACCACTTTCATGGCTACCGCCTCCACCTTCCACATTGTTTTTTCTGAAAGTTCGGCAGGGCTCAATTGATAATCCAATAAATTCAGTTTTTGGTCAAATACCATATCTACTGCGGGATAAATGGCTATATCTCCTTTGTCATTGATGGCAATCATTACTGCAATCTCTTTTTTAATAGCTACCATTTTCTCCAAAACAGCCGGCCCATTAAAGCCTTTTTCGAAATCAGCTTTTGTTTCAATGATTTGCACTCCCTTACCATCGTATCCTCCTTTTCCAAGTTTATGTACGGCAGGTAAAAAATGTTCCTGTTGAAGAAGTTCTTCTTTATTTTGAGTGATGATAAAATCGCTGGTAGGAATTTCCGAGTCTTTATAAAATTGCTTTTGTAGTATTTTATCTTTTATAATTCTTAAAGCCGATGGGTGAGGATAAATTTTCACGCCCTCCTGTTGTAACTTTTCAAGCGCATCTTCATTAACACTTTCAATTTCAATAGTAAGCAGATCTAAACCTTTACCAAAATTATATACATCATTAAAATTAGTGATATCACCTTTTGTAAAATGGTGACAAAGGTGTGCAGATGGACAATCAGGGTCATTTTCCATTACAAAAGTTTCTACTGGATAATTCGCTGCGGCTTGTAAAAGCATCCTCCCAAGCTGACCTCCACCCAATATCCCTGCCCTGGGTTGCCCTTGGGAACCGTTTTTGGTGATTGAAGAATAGCTGTTAGTATTAGTCTGGTCGAGGTGGACAAGCTTTTCCAAAACTTTGAATTTTAGATTTAGAAACTTTTGAGATGCGAATGTAACCTAAGCTAGCGAAAATTCTCCTTTATGATCGCATTTTCTTTTAGTGAAACAATAGATTATTAATTTGGGTTGTCAGAGCGATTATGTAGAATAGGCAAAAGTCTAAAACTGTTTCTATTGATCGTTTTTTGGGCTCGTTGTATTTATTTCAATTACATGTAATTGAAGATATATTAAATACTAAAAACCATTTTAACAGCTCATTTTTTCAATAAAAATACTAATTTTACCTTGGGTAGGTTTAAATCCAAAAGTATTAATTATGAATATCCTTCGATGGCTTTTTTTCTTGATATGTTTTTTAGCAAGCGGATCTACTGCTTTGCTAAATGCTCAAACTAGTTTTGTTAATTACACTAAATTTTTAGGAAAGCAAGTTGATTTGGTTTCGAAAACCGAAGACACATTAAAAAAGCAATTTGAAGAGAAGAAACTTCATTGGCCCCCTCAACAATTATACCTACGGAGTTTTAAGTACGATCGACAACTTGAAGTATGGGTTAAGGAAGAAAAAAAATCCACCTTTAAATTATTTAAGACATACAAAATTTGTATGCAAAGTGGTACGATGGGACCTAAGCGAATGGAAGGTGATTACCAGGTGCCTGAAGGATTTTATTACATCAATGAGTTTAACCCCAGCAGTAACTATCATTTAGCCCTGGGCTTAAACTATCCCAATGCTTCAGATAAATTACTAAGTGATTCTTATCGCCCAGGCAATAGCATTTATATTCATGGAAGTTGTGTTTCTACTGGATGTATTCCTATCAGTGATTTTCCTATTGAAGAGTTGTATATTTTAGCAGCACAAGTAAAGGAAATTGGACAGGATTTTATTCCTGTGCATGTATTTCCGATAAAGTACAATGTTAAAAAGTCTGCCGAATTTCTAGCCTTAGCAACCAAGGATAATAAGTCCTTGCAGCATTTTGCAGGTACATTGCAATCTGCATTTGAGTATTTTGAAACTAAGAAACAGTTGCCAGTGATAGTTATTAATAAGCAAGGACAATATATTGTCAATTAAAAAATTCTTCGCTATTGAGTTTTCAATAAAATTTGAATGGTTTCTTTTGTTTTTTGACTCAATAATTGAATTCTTCCTTCAGTTAATTGTTGAATAATTTGATCGTTGTAATGCCGAATGGTAAGTAGGGTACAATTTTTTTCAATTTGCACATCGAAGAATTCACTTGCTGCCAGGGCAAGTCTTTCAATTTTTTCTGGGCGATCATCCATGCTACAAAGCAGACTGATGGCTCCATTTTGTGAAAGACTGGGTCTAATTTTATTTTCTAACAGTAGGTCATGCAATTTGGCTACCAGGTTATCTTCCACAAATGAATAATCCCTTGAACTAACCTGCATCAGTACCTGTTGATCTTTTATTACAATGATGGGAGGCAAATGATGTGGAGGCAGATTGCTGATGATGGTACCTGGTAGATTAGGGTTTAAAAAACATTTTACTATTAGCGGAATCCCTTTATTTTGAAGAGGCTTAATGGTTTTTGGATGAATAACCTGTGCGCCATAATAAGCCATCTCAATTACTTCTAAATAACTTAGTTGATCAATCAATTGAGCAGCTGGAAATAATTTAGGATCTGCATTCATAACCCCTTCTACATCTTTCCAAATCGTTTGGCTTTCTGCATCTAACATATTGGAAAAAATCGCTGCGCTATAATCGCTACCCTCTCTACCAAAGGTGGTACTTTCATTTTCATCTGTAGCGCCAATAAAACCTTGCGTGATTATAATATCAGTTTCGTTAAACAAAGGCTTTATAATTTCATTAACCTTTTGTTGACTGAAGTGCCAGTCAATATTGGCTTCCCTAAAATTATCATCTGTTCTAAAAATATCTCTAACGTCTATCCATTTATTGTTACAGTTGATGGTGTTTAAGTATTCACTCATGCAAACAGTACTAAGTAATTCTCCGCAACAAACTATTTGATCGTAGTAATAATCATAATCTCTTACTGGTTTATCATGAAGGAGCCATTCTACTTCTGTAAAAATGTTTGAAAGTTCAGATACCGGATGATTGTTTAATTGTTGAGATAGCGTAAGGTGCATTTGCTTTACTAGGTAAAATAAAGAAAGTGCTTCTTCTTTATTGCCAGCGTAAAAAGCACTGGCTACTTTTTCAAGTTCATTGGTAACCTTACCCATTGCCGAAAATATAATCAACAATTTTTCACCTTTAAATTGTTGAATGATTTTGGCGACATTCTGAATTCTTTCTATGCTATTGATACTTGCACCTCCAAATTTAAAAACCTTCATTTATTATTAATATTTAAAAACGTACCGTATTAAAAAGATATTTTTTTCAACTTATTTTATATTGCAAATCTAAATTGTAATATTGGCAATCTGAAATTAACTCTTACTCAAGGATGGTTGATTTTAAAAATTGCCAATCAAATCCTTGGGGCAATGAAACAGTCATTTTTTCTACAAAAGTTCAATCAATAATTGCAACTAATAAATTATCAAATCCCTATTTATTTTGATTATTGGGGTTGATTCTGAAAACCAAGAAGGCTTGATGAAGTTTATTTAACCATTAAATGCATTTGAATTGTTGCTTCTTTCGTTACTTTTACAAAATAATCAGGTGATTATTATCAATTATCAGTTATTGAATTGGCTGCAAATTTGATAAGGAATTAAAACCTATTTTAGCGTTTAGGTTATGAAAGAGATAATTATTTCGGTAAAAAATTTAAGAAAAAATTACGGAATTTTTGAAGCTGTAAAAGATATATCATTCGATGTGTTGGAGGGGGAAATATTTGGATTATTAGGTCCAAATGGTGCTGGAAAATCTACTACCCTTGAAATTATGGAGACACTTCGTCAAAAAACAAGTGGAGAAGTGATAGTAGATGGAATGAATCTTGATCAAGAACCTAGTAATATTAAAAAAATAATAGGAGTTCAGTTACAGACTTCGGGATTTTATCCTGGATTAAATTTATTGGAGTTGATAGAATTGTTTTCAGGATTATATAATCAAGAAGTAGATGCAATGGAATTACTTCAATTGGTAAACCTTACTGAAAAAGCGAAGAGCAAATACAAGCAATTGAGTGGTGGACAAAAGCAACGATTTTCAATTGCCACCACCCTCATCAACCAACCTAAAATAGTGTTTCTAGATGAGCCTACAACTGGCCTTGATCCTCAAGCACGCAGAAATTTATGGGATTTAATAAAAGCCATTAGAAAAAAGGGAACCACTGTAATTATTACGACCCATTATATGGATGAAGCAGAGCAGTTATGTGATCGTATTGCTATTATGGACGAGGGGAAGATTATAGCCTTGGCTTCTCCAGACAAAATGATTGATGATTTAGTAGCATCAGGTTTTGAAAAACCAAAAGCTATAAAATCGGCAAATCTAGAGGACGTATTTATCAGCCTTACCGGTAAAGAAATGAGAGCAGAATAATTTTAATCATCTATAAACAAACCAACCAAAGAAATGAAGCATTTTTTTTTAGCAGTTAGTGTATCAATGATGGTATGCTTTACTGTTCAGGCACAAACAAAACCAAAGTTAAAAGTTGTTAATCCAGCGGCTCCAAAAGTTACTAAACCGGTTGCTAAACCGCAGATGAGCATTTTAAAAAATTTAGAAGACTCCTTCAGTTATGCATTGGGATTAAATATTGCTAACAATTTGTATAAGCAGGGGATTGATAAAATTAGTAATGCAGCTATGCAAAGGGCAATGGATGATGTGTTTAATAAAAAGCCCTACTTGATGAATGAGGAGCAATCCAATACTTGTATCCAAGAAAAAATCCAGGGCAGTATGGCTAAAAAAAATGAATTAGTAAAGTCACAAGGAATTGCTTTTTTAGCTGCTAATAAAAAGAAGCCGAGTGTTATTAGTTTGCCGAATGGGTTGCAATATGAAGTATTAAAAAAGGGCGATGCAAATTCTGCGAAGCCAGCTCTTCAAGACACGGTAGTAGCACATTATGCAGGGACTTTAATCAATGGTTTTAAATTTGACAACTCTTACGATAGGGGTGAGCCACTTACTATTCCAGTTGCAGGAGTAATTAGAGGATGGACAGAAATATTACAAATGATGCACATTGGAGATAAATTCAAAGTTTATATACCTAGTGAGCTTGGCTATGGTGAAAGAGGTGCAGGTGCAGATATACCTGGAGGTGCAGTGTTGATATTTGAAATGGAGCTTTTAGGTATTAAACCAGCTATTACAAAATAGTTTTACATTAAAATAAACTTATGGAAGATCTTAATTATCCAATCGGTAAATATGTTCCGCAGCCATTTTCTGATGATCTATTAAAAGAGAGACTCATTGCAATTATGTTTTTGCCAAAGGAACTTGAAAATACCATTCAGGATTTAGATGAGTACCAAATTGAAACACCTTATCGACCAGATGGATGGACGGTGAAGCAATTGATTCATCATATTGCTGACAGTCACATGAACGCATTCTTACGTTTTAAACTAGGACTTACGGAAGACAATCCTACTATCAAGCCTTATCTTCAAGATGCTTGGGCGAATTTGAATGACAGTAAGATCGTTCCGGTTAACGTTTCAATTACTTTGGTTCATGCCTTACATGCTAAGTGGGGAGCCTTATTAAATGGAATTACATCTGCGGATTTGGAAAGAACGGTTTTTCATCCTGAACAAAAAAAGGAGATCACTCTTTGGCATATGCTAGGTACTTATGCATGGCATGGCAAACACCATGTGGCACATATTACTGCTCTTAAAGAAAGGATGAAATGGTAAATTAAGTTGGCACGAAAACATTGATTGGTTCATCACACCAACAATGTTTTCGTGTATCATTAAAATAATTAGCATGAATTGGAAAAAATTGTCTTCTGAATATATCTCCAAGCATCCTTATTTTACTGCAAGAAAAGATGTCTGCCAAACTCCTGGAGGAAAAATGGTTGAGTCTTATTATGTGGTAGAGTTACCTACAACAGTTTGTGCATTGGCGATTACCGAAGAAGGCAATGTATTGATGGAGAGGCAATATCGACATCCGCTGGAGGAGACTATTATTGAATTACCAGGGGGCTTTTCTGATCCTGGCGAAGAACCTCTGGTTGCTATTGAGCGTGAGCTTTTGGAAGAAACAGGGTATGAATTTTCTTCTATTGAATGTGTAGGAAAGGTTTCTGCTAATCCAGGTGTTTTATCGGGATATACTTATTTGTTCTTGGCTAGAGGAGGTAAAAAAGTAGCATCACAAAGTTTAGACGCGAATGAAGAAATTGAATTGTTGCAAATCCCTTTGGAGGATGTAAGGTCAATGCTTTCTAAAAATGAAATTGTTCAAGCTTTGCATGTAAGCTGTTTATTGTACGCTTTTAAAAAGATAGATAGCGAAAAGGTTTAGTGAATTGAAAAGCTATTGTAAAAGATTTTTTTTAGAGGGCAGATTGCAACTTGACTTTTTATAAACTTAAACTATTGTATAGTTTTTTAAAAATGCAATCAATTTATCCATTGCTTTTTTTCTATGGCTGCAAGCATTTTTTTGTTCTGGATTCATTTCGGCAAAGCTGAGTTTAGATCCAGTTGGTATAAATATAGGATCATAACCAAAACCTTTTTCTCCTCGCTCTTCTTCAAGAATTTCTCCTTTGCAGATTCCTTCAAATTGAAATTCTTTGCCATCTAATTGCAGTGAAATGACCGTCCTAAACTGGGCTTGGCGCTCTGTGGTATCAGCCATCAATAGCAATACTTTTTCAATATTAGCCTTAAAGGATCTGTCTTCCCCTGCAAAGCGCGCGCTTTTTACACCAGGCGCACCTTTTAAAAAAGATATCTCTAAACCAGTGTCCTCACTGAAGCAATTTTTTCCAGTAAGTTGTTGGATGGTACTAGACTTTTCTGAGGCATTGGCTTCAAGGGTATCATGCGGTTCGGGAATATCGATATCTATTCCTGCTTCTTGTAAAGTAATAATGGCAAATTGATTTCCTAAAACCTGTCTTACTTCATCTACTTTATGCTGATTGTTAGTAGCAAAAATGAGGGTATTCATAAAATTAGATATTGAAAATTTGTTGAAGGCAAATCCATAGCTTGGTTTTTTCTGCTTTGTTATCTTGAAATTGGGATAAGGGTGGTGCAGCTAAATAAACTTGGTTATTGTAGTTTTGAATTTGATAAGTTGGAAATTTAACAGGTAATTCAATTTGATCAGGTTGTACTCCAAATAAAAATACTTTTTCGGATTGTAATTCTGTTGTGATAAGTTGGTAGTTAACAGAAGGATTTTTTTTTATGTTTAAAATAGCCACATCCTCCATTGTTAGATTGCAGGCTGCTAAAATACCTAGTAAAAAATTTAATTGATTGTCTGGCAGATATAAAGTCTCCTCAGTTTCCACTAAAATCAGCACCTTTTTTTGGTTGTTGCCAAGGGTTAAAAAGGCCTTTGCTTCTGACTTGGAATCTATTTCAGGGGAATTCTTTAAATCAATCAAAGAATGGGTGAAAAGTTGCTGTAAAACAAGTGGAGGAAGTTTAATATTGTCTAAACTCATAAAACGTCATTTTACTCTGTATTTTATTTTGTTTCTTTGCAGTAAAATTAATGATTATGGAATCAGGAGCAGGATTTAATATTACTAAAGTTGAAAAAAGTAAACTAGCAGGTATCAGTTTGGAAAATGTGCCTTTTGGAAAATATTTTACTGACCATATGTTGGAAGTAGATTATGAAGATGGGCAATGGCAAAAACCAACTATTGTGCCGTATCAATCCTTACAGTTATCACCTTCGTTAGCTGCCATACATTATGGGCAATCTATTTTTGAAGGGGTAAAGGCTTATAAAGATCAGTCAGGCAATCCTCAGATATTTAGACCAAAAGATAATTTTAAGCGTTTTAATATTTCTGCTGCAAGAATGCAAATGCCTGCTGTACCTGAAAGTATTTTTATTGAAGGCATGCGTTTGTTAATTGATATCGAGTGTAACTGGATACCCGAGGCTGCGGACCATGCATTGTATATTCGTCCTTTTATGTTTGCAACTGAAGAAGCCATTGGAGTAAAGCCTAGTAATAAGTATAAATTTTTAATCATACTAAGTCCTACAGGACCCTATTATGCTGCTCCTATGAGAATTTTGGTGGAAGAAAAATATGTTAGAGCCGTAGAAGGGGGATTTGGATTTGCAAAAGCAGCTGGTAATTATGCGGGTGCTCTCCTTGCATCTACTGAAGCAAATGATAAGGGGTTTGACCAGGTGTTATGGATGGATGCAATTGAACATAAATATGTGCAGGAGTGCGGAACAATGAATGTGTTTTTCATTATCAATAATATTGCAATAACACCTGGTCTAGAGTCAGGAACTATATTGCAAGGTGTTACAAGGGATAGTACCATCGTGTTGTTGAAAGAAATGGGATACAAAGTTGAAGAGCGCTCATTGAGTATCGATGAAATAATGGAAGCCTATAAAAAAGGCATTTTAAATGAAATTTTTGGAACAGGTACCGCAGCAACTATTTCTTTGATAAAAGAACTGAAGTACAAAGATTTTGTTATGACATTTGATGTTGATAAATGGACCATCGCACCAGAAGTAAAGCGAAGGATGGATGCTATTAAATATGGTTTGGAGCCAGATACTCATGATTGGCTATTTAAAATCTAAAATATAAAAGCCGATCAGTTGATCTGCTTTTATATTTTTAAGCCCTAAATTTAAATCACTTTAACTGCGAGTTATAAATATTCTTTGGTTAGTTGACTATTAATAAAGTAACTAATCGATAAAAAGAAGTTAACAAATTAGATTTGAAATTCCTTTCGGAATAGAGTGCTTTTACTTTTTTGCCTTGATGCAAAAAAGTAACAAAAAAAATCAATCCTGCGAATAAAAAGGCTGAAATTTGAAATACCAGCCTAAAATCAAGGAACTCGCGAGTAGAGTTTGTTTCTTTAAAGGAATTGCCCGCTCAGACAGCCTTGATTTTTTAACGGCTGATATTTCAAATTTCTAGCACTTTTTATTCGAGGGCGTTTAAAAAGGTATAATTGCAAATTTCTTAGCCAAACTTTTAAAAGTCGATTAATTATTAGACTATTATTTGTCAAAAGTGAAGTAGCTGAAGAAAAATAATTTGTAACTCGCCAGCAGACTAGGTTGATTTAAAGGGTGTGCCTCCGCCGCGGCGGATTGATTTTTTAACGGCTGATATTTCAAATTTCTAGCACTTTTTATTCGAGGGCGTTTAAACAAGTATAATTGCAAATTTCTTAACCAAACTTTTAGTAGTCAAAATTTTCTCCGAAAGGGCGCATACATCTTTTTGACTTTAAACCTATTCATTTCTGCCCCTTTTTATCCTATTTGGCTGTTTTTTAAAGATTTTTACTTGAGATAATTGCTCAAAATTCAACTTCCAAATCTTGAGTGAAGGCGTTTTTTCTTCTTTTAAAAGGTTAAATCCCAAGGGTAAGAAGAATAAAATGGCTAAAATTTTGAGGTTTAAAGGGTATTTTTAAGCGTTTTTTAACTCAATATGGGTCAGTTCAAAAAAAACTATTTATTAATTTTCTTTTTTTAACTGAGAATTCATACCTTTGCCGTCCAAAAAATAAAGGGTTAAAAATGCCTACAATACAACAGTTAGTAAGAAAAGGAAGAGAAATTATTAGAGCCAAAAGCAAATCAAGAGCTTTAGATGCTTGTCCACAGCGCCGTGGTGTATGTACAAGGGTGTATACAACTACGCCTAAAAAGCCTAACTCAGCTTTGCGTAAAGTGGCCAAAGTTCGTTTAACCAACAAGATTGAGGTGATTGCCTATATCCCAGGTGAAGGACATAATTTACAGGAGCACTCGATCGTATTGATACGTGGAGGTAGGGTAAAAGATTTGCCAGGTGTACGTTATCATATCGTACGTGGTAGTTTGGATACTGCTGGTGTAAAAGACCGTAAGCAAAGCCGTAGTAAATACGGAACTAAAAAAGTAAAGGCGAAAAAATAATTTAATAAATCAGGTTTCACGTTTATCGTAGATCGATAAAAAATAAACAACAATGCGTAAGACACAACCAAAAAAAATACCCTTAGCACCAGATCCTAAGTTTAACGACAAATTAGTTACTCGTTTTGTAAACAATTTAATGTGGGCTGGAAAGAAGAGTGGTGCTTATATTATTTTCTATGATGCTTTAGACAAAGTAGCTAAAATAACAGGAGAAAGTGGTTATGAAGTTTGGAAGAAAGCATTGGGTAATATTACTCCAGGAGTAGAAGTTCGCAGTCGTCGTATCGGTGGAGCTACTTTTCAAATACCTGCTGAAGTACGTACCGACAGAAAAATTTCTTTAAGTATTAAGTGGATGGTAAAATATAGCCGTGATAGAAATGGACGTAGCATGTCTGATAAATTAGCTAATGAGATAGTAGCAGCAAGTAAAGGTGAGGGAGCTGCTTTCAAAAAGAAAGAAGATACCCATCGTATGGCTGAAGCCAACAAAGCTTTTGCGCACTTTAGAATTTAATTCATTTTTTTAATAGATATAGAGAGCCTTCCGCAAAACGGAAGGCTTTTTTTTGCTCTTTCAATATTTTAGAAGTAAAAAAAACATCAGTATCGTTGAAATGTTTTTTATCTATTTTCTCTCCCAACAACTTTCTGTGATTTAAGTAAGTAATTTAGTAGCCGTTTAGTTAACAAAAAATAGAGCTTTACTGCTTTAATCAAATAGTCTTTTTGAAAAAGAAAATAACCATTTACACCGCATCTGCTATCGTGGTAGCCAATATGATCGGTACTGGCGTTTTTACTAGTATCGGTTTTCAATTATCCGCTGTTCAAAATACTTGGAGTATTTTATTGCTTTGGTTATTGGGAGGTTTACTTGCTTTATTTGGAGCATTTGCTTATGCTGAATTAGGAACTCATTTTAAAGAATCTGGAGGCGATTATATTTATTTATCAAGGGTCTTTCATCCATTGATGGGGTATCTTTCTGCTTGGGCTGGATTGACAGTTGGTTTTTCTGCACCCGTTGCACTAGCAGCAATGGCTTTTACAAAATACCTTTCCCCCTTTGGATTGAATGGAAATATTTATTTAGCTATTGGTATTATTTTGCTAATCGGCTTACTACATAGTTTTACCATCCGGCATAGCAGTAAACTTCAAAATTTTTCTACCCTTATAAAAATTGCGTTCATAGTTTTATTGGTAGTAACAGGATTCTTAATTCAAGGAAATGTAAATACTGCATTAAATTGGACAAATAGTTGGAAACATGAAGTGATGCAATCTGGCTTTGCGGTTTCGATGGTTTATGTGGCTTTTGCTTATACAGGTTGGAATGCTGCTGCCTATGTGGTAGATGAAATAGAAGATCCTTCTAAAAACCTCCCTAGAGCTTTAATAGGAAGTACCTTATTTGTTGCAATCGTTTATATTTTATTCCAACTAGTATTGTTGAAAAACGCTTCAGTAAGTCAACTTCAAGGAAAGGAAGAAGTTACTTTTATTGCTTTTGATAATTTACTTGGCTCTGCTGGCGGCAAGTGGGTGAGCATTTTTATAGCGATTCAATTAGTAGCTACTATTAGTTCATATTTATGGGTAGGCCCCAGAGTGACATGGGCAATGGCAAGTGAAAATAAATTATGGAAACCATTGGCTAAAAAAAATAAACATGGTATTCCAGTGGCTGCAATTTGGGCTCATGTGACCATATCAATT
>CAMBTV010000033.1 GCA_945870835.1 Chitinophaga pinensis | reverse complement strand
CCATACTGCTTCTGCGGTTGAAATTATTATTGAATTGGCTGTAGGTATTTCTCCAGATATAACTATTGATGCTTTGTATGCATTTACTGATTGTGAAATAAGTATTTCTCCCAATGCCTGTGTTATTGTAAATGACAAACCACAATTTTTGGGAGTTCAAGAATTATTAAAAACTGCTACAGAAAATACGAAAGAATTACTCAGAAGAGAATTAGAAATTAAATTAGCAGAACTTCAAGAGAAATGGCATTACACATCACTTGAAAAAATATTTTTTGAGGAACAGATATACAAAGAGCTAGAAAAAAAGCATGAATCTTGGGATAAAGTGCTTTTGGCTATTGATAAGGCTTTTACACCATTTAAAAAACTATTACGAAGAGATATTACCAAGGAAGATATTATTAAACTAACGGAGAAACCTGTTAGAAGAATTTATCGTTTGGATATTGATGAACTAAATGAACAAATAAAAGGACTTGAATCTGATATCAAGCAAGTAAAACATGATCTTGAAAATTTAACAGATTTTGCAGTAGCTTATTATGAAAATTTATTGAAAAAATTTGGCAAAGGAAGAGAACGTAAAACTGAAATAAAATTATTTGATACTATTCAAGCGAAATCTGTTGCCATAGCTAATATAAAAGTGTATGCAAATTTTGCAGATGGTTTCATTGGCACAGGTTTGAAAAAAGATGAACTGATTGCTGAGGTTTCTGATCTAGACGATATAATTGCTTTCACAAAAGAAGGAATCATGAAAGTGATTAGGGTTTCAGAAAAGGCATTTATTGGAAAAGATATTTTACATGTGGCCGTTTTTCAAAAAAATGATGAACGTTCAACTTATAATATGATCTATGTAGATGGTAAAACTGGGGTCAGTTTCGCAAAGCGTTTCAACGTAACCGGTATAACTAGAGATAAAGAATACGATCTTACAAAAGGTTCTGAAAAAAGTAAGGTTCATTATTTTTCAGCCAATGCCAACGGAGAAGCTGAGGTAGTTAAAATTATACTTAGTCCAAATTGTAGTGCAAAGAAAAAAGAGCTTGAGTTTTACTTTGAAGAGTTAGAAATAAAAAATAGAGGAAGTATTGGTAACCAAGTTACCAAATACCCTATTAAATCTATCAAGTTTAAAGATGCAGGAAAGTCTACATTGGATGCGAAAAAATTATGGTTTGATAATAAATTTGGTCGATTAAATTCAGAAGAAAAAGGAGAATACTTAGGTAAGTTTGATGCAGAAGACAGGTTATTAGTGATTTACAATGATGGTAACTATGAAATTACCGATCAAGAACTTACTCAGCGTTTTGATGTAGAGAAAGTGATAATGATTGAGAAATTTAGACCAGAAAAAGTGGTAACCGCAGTTTATCTTGACAATGAAAAATTGCAATACAATATTAAAAGATTCAAAATTGAGACTACCACGCTTCACACTAAATTCTTTTTTATCAAAGAAGGAAAAGATAATCGTTTAGAAATGGTTACTACAGATCTTGATCCACTATTGATAGTAAATACAGGTCGTGGTCAACTAGTAAGATCTGCAAAATTTAAAGTTAAAAATATGGTAGAAATAATGGGTTGGAAAGCTGTAGGAGCAAAGCTTACAGATTTTTCAAAAAGTGTGGAAATGGAGTGGGAGAAAAAAGAAGAATCAGATAGTCCGCAGACCGAATTATTTTAAAAAAATGAGAAAAAAATAGTTCAAATTAGGATTTAACATATCGGGGAATGAGGTAAATTTAATTTACTCATTTACGATTTGATTCATTATTCTTTCAGCATGATCTCGAGAATTTTCGATAAAGAGACTATGGGTATTCATACCTCCACAAATAACACCTGCTAAGAAAACACCTTTAACATTTGTTTCGTGGGTACTTTCATTGTATTCAGGTTTTTTAATTTCGTCGTCAGATAATTTAATTCCAATTTTTTGTAAAAATAAAAGATCAGGTTGGTATCCTGTCATCGCAATTACCCAATCATTTTTAATAGTAAGTAAGCCATTGGGAGTATTTAGATCTACCTCTTTTTCACGAATTGCTGAAATAGTAGAATTATAATAAACTTTTATAGAACCTTCTTTAATACGATTAATAATATCTGGTCTAACCCAATACTTTACTCTTTCACCAACTTGTTCTTCTCTTATTAACATGGTAACAGAGGCGCCTTTTCTATAGGTTTCCAATGCAGCATCAACAGCTGAATTATTAGCACCTACCACTAATACTTTTTGAAAAGCGTAAATATGGGGATCATTATAATAATGCGTTACATTAGGCAAATTTTCGCCTGGCACATTTAACAAAAAGGGTCGCCCATAAAATCCTGTTGCTATGATTACATTGGAAGTATAATAATGATCTTTTGAAGTGTTAATTTGGAATTTATCTTCTTGCCTTATGATATCGGTAACTTCTTCATATAAATTAATAGAAAGGTTTGCAGAAAGGGCTACTCGTCTATAATATTCCAATGCTTCGTTACGGGTAGGTTTATTATTATTACTGACAAAAGGTACAGCACCAATTTCTAGCTTTTCAGAAGTTGAAAAAAAAGTCATATTAGCAGGGTAGTGGTAAAGAGAATCTACAAGAGATCCTTTTTCAACTATAATATATTTTAAACCTTTTTGCTGAGCTGCTAATCCACAAGACAGACCAATAGGACCTCCACCAATAATAAGTACGTCAAGCAAATTTTCCATAATTTATTTTAATTCTAAATTACTTCTACTTTAAGGTTGGTAAAGTCAATATCACTGTAATCAGTTACTATATTATATAAAGTATCACGTTCTATTGGTTTTCTTTTTACCTGTTTAATTAGCGTTACTAATTCCTCCGTACTCATTGCTGGATTTTGTTCTTCACTTCCAGCCATACTATAAATTTTTGTAGAATCATCGATCGTTCCATCAATATCATTCACTCCAAATGACAAACTAAGTTGAGCATTTTCGCGGCCTAACATTGGCCAATATGCTTTAAGATGAGCAAAATTATCTAAGTATATTCTAGCAATAGCATATAGACGCATATCTTCTGTAATAGTAGATTCTGGAACATTACTCATTTCATTGTCATGATTTCGAAATTTTAGTGGGATAAAAGTATTGAACCCTCCCGTTTTATCTTGTAAATTTCTTAATCTGCTCATATGATCAATCCGGTGTTCATATTTTTCTATATTTCCATACAACATAGTTGCATTGGAATGCATTCCTAAATCATGAGCAATTTCATGAATTCGTAACCATCCAATTGCATCTACCTTATCGGGTGCAATTTGTTCTCTAATTTCAGGAGCAAAAATTTCAGCACCTCCACCTGGCAAGCTATCCAATCCAGCTTCATGTAGTTTAGCCATTCCTTGCTCAGCAGTTAGCTTTGCCTTACGAAACATATAGTCTAATTCAACTGCGGTGAATGCTTTTACATGAAGTGAAGGACGATGTGCTTTTATCCTTTGCATTAACTCAATAAAATAATCCATATTCATTTTAGGATGTACACCTCCAACAATATGAACTTCAGTAATCGGTTTCCCATCATATGATTTAACAATGTCTATCATTTGATCAATACTCAATTCCCAACCTTCCTCTTTATTCGCATACAGTTTAGAATAAGAACAAAATTTGCAACTAAATACACAAACATTGGTAGGCTCAATATGAAAATTTCTATTGAAATAAGTAATATCTCCATGCTTAGTCTCCCTAATATAATTAGCCAAAAATCCTACAAAAGATAAACTAGCTTTTTCAAATAAATACAAACCTTCTTCATCGGTAATTCTTTGTTTAAGATTTACCTTTTCAGCTATATTTTTTAGGGTAGCATCAGCGGTATGGTTGATTAAAGTATCAATAGATTGAATCATCAAAAGTTATTTTCACAAAGTTACTGTAGCTAAAGTTTTAATTTCAAATAATTTCATTATTTATATAATTAATTCTTATTATGTATTAGATTAAAAGCAATAGGAAATAAAGGTTGGGATAAATTATAAAATTCCCTTCTTAGTATGATTAAATGAAGAGTTTCATTTAATAATTGTATAACTTTCGATTTTAATAAATAATTCTATGCAAAGATTTCAGGGATTAATTGGAATAGTATTGATTTTAGCGATTGCTTGGATGTTTTCGAATAATAAAAAAAGGATTAATTACAAATTAGTAATAAGTGGTATTTTATTACAGATTATAATTGCCTTACTAATATTAAAAGTCCCTTTTGTTAAATTATTTTTTCAAAAAATTGGTAGTATAATTACCCATTTAGAGGCTTTTGCTAAAGAAGGAGCTGGATTTGTATATGGTGGATTAATGGCGGATAATATGGCAGGTGGTTCTGTTCCTTATCGCACACCTGGAGTTTTCGTTTTTGGTTTTAGTGTGTTAGCAACTATTATATTGGTATGTGTTTTAGTAGCCATATTTTATCATTTTGGTTTAATGCAGCGGATTGTATCTCTGGTTGCTAAGGCAATGAATTGGGTAATGAGAGTGAGTGGAGCAGAAGCTTTAAGTAATGTAGCCAGTGCATTTGTTGGACAAGTAGAAGCGCAGGTAATGATTAGACCTTATTTAAAGGGAATGACCATGAGTGAGTTACTTGCCAGTATGAGTGGAAGCCTAGCTTGCATAGCAGGAGGAATATTGGTGGTATATGTAAGCTTCGGTGCAAAAGCGGAATATTTGCTTGCAGCAAGTTTAATGGCAGCACCTGCAGCACTTGTAATTTCAAAAATTGTGTGGCCAGAAACTGAAGAAAGCGAAACGATGGGTAAAGTAAAATTGGAAGTAAAATCTCCCTACACCAATGTTATAGATGCAATTACACATGGGGCGGGGGATGGCATGAAAATTTCTATCAATGTGATAGCTATGTTAATCGGGTTTTTAGGTCTTATTGCTTTAATAAATTTTCTATTGACTAAATTAGGTCTGTTTTTTCATCTAGATATTACCTTGACATTAGATTGGATATTTGGTAAATTATTTTCCCCAATGGCATGGGCGATGGGAGTACCTACAGCAGATGTTTCTAGTGTAGCTACTATGCTTGGTAAAAAATTAACCATCAACGAATTTGTTGCTTTTAGCGATTTGACCCAAACAATGGTACTTAATTCATCTGGTATTTTGGTAAAAGGATATCAAAGTTTAATTTCAGACAAATCTTTAATGATAGTGAGCTTTGCGATTTGTGGTTTTGCAAATTTTAGCTCGGTGGGTATGCAAATTGGAGGCATTGGTGCCTTAGTTCCAGAAAGAAGAGCCGATCTAGCAAAATTAGGAATGCGAGCATTACTATGTGGAACTTTAGCATCTTATTTATCAGCCTCTATCGCTGGAATTTTAATGGGATAATCAGTTAGGACATTATAACTATTTAATGGACATAAAAAAACCGAAGTATGAACTTCGGTTTTTAATTTGAGTAAGATTTAACTATTTCAGGGCGTCAATTTTTTTTATAAAATTCGCCTTTGGTTGAGCTCCTACCAATTTATCTACTACCTGTCCACCTTTTACAAAAAGAATTGCAGGTATACTTGTTATACCATAGTCAGTTGAAATTTGTGGATTGTGATCAACATTTACCTTGCCAACGTTTACAATACCTTCGTACTCCTTTGACAATTCCTCAATAACCGGACCAATAGCTCGGCAAGGGCCGCACCATTCAGCCCAAAAATCAATTACTGATAATTTATCGGAGTCTATTACCGCTGTTTTGAAATTAGCGTCTGTGAATTCTTGTGCCATAATTATATATTTAATTAATTTATTTTATACCATCAAAAATACATCCAAATTGCGATATGAGTAGTATTGACATATTCACACATTGAAATGCCAGTGTTAATATGTTGTTTTGACACTATACTATTTCTTCTATATTTAAAAGAACTTACACTGAAAAACGGGAAATTTTAGGCAGTGATCACATTTACTTCAATATCTTTATTTTCATTTAAAAACTCTGCCATATCATCATTCATTGTAAAACCTGTTTCTAAGCTATACATTCCAACCTTATAATTATTTCGCACATCAACGATATTAAATTTTAGAGCAGTTTTTCCTGGATACTGTTTAACATTGTTTTCAATAAAATTTACAAATTGGGTACTTACAAACTGAGGCTGTATCTCTACTATAACTTGTTTGGTTAATGCAGGTTTTACTGTTTCAAGTAAATGAATCCTCGAGAGTTTAAACTCATATTGCTCACTATTGTACCTAGTTTTAAAACCCCCTTCAATCAAAACAATTAATCCTTTTTCTAAATAATGAATATATTTTACATAATCTTCACTCCAAAGCATAAATTCACTTTTTCCAGAATAATCTTCAATAGTTAGTATGGCGAAATTCTTACCCGTTTTGGTAAGTCTTTGTTGAGCATCTACTACCAGTCCAGCTAATCTGAAATTTCTTCCAGGACTGGTATTCGTGTTGACCGAAATTTTAAATTCATTGTAATCAGCCAATCTACTGATATTGTAATGCCTCATTTCAAATTTGAAATTGTCTAAAGGATGTCCACTCATGTACATTCCTGTCACCTCCTTTTCAAAATCAAGTTGCTGTGCAAGGGGCCATGGTTCGCACAAAGATAATTTTGGAGCAACGATATCAGGCATTTGTAAATCTCCAAACAAAGTATTGCTTACACTTGCATTTTGATTTTGAAAAATGCTGCCGTGTTTCAAAATCTTTTCTAATCCCTGACTGTCACCAGGAGCAGCATAAAAATATTGAGATCTAGTAAGATCTTTGAAACAATCAAAGGCTCCTGAATAGATTAAACTTTCTAATGATTTTTTATTAGCTGCCCGTTGATTTACTCTTTTAGCCAAATCAAAGGCAGAAGTGAAATTGCCATGCTTAGTTCTTTCTTCAATAATATTTTCAATAGCATTTTCACCAACGCCTTTAAGACCACTAAAACCAAAACGAATTTCTCCATTCTGGTTTACAGCAAATCCATTTTGAGACTCATTGATATCAGGACCAAGCACCTTTAACCCCATACGTTTACACTCCTCCATAAAGAAGGTAATTTTATCAATACTTCCTGCATGGTTTAAAACAGCCGCCATATATTCACTAGGATAATGAGCTTTTAAATAAGCCGTTTGATAGGCTACAAATGCATAACAGGTGGAATGAGATTTATTAAAGGCATATTGAGCAAAAGCTTCCCAATCGGTCCATATTTTCACTAATTTTTCTTTTGCATGACCATTGGAAGTTGCTCCATCAACAAACTGAACCTTCATTTTATCCAACACAGCAATTTGCTTTTTCCCCATTGCCTTTCTAAGTACATCAGCATCCCCTTTGCTAAAGCCTGCTAGTTTTTGAGATAGAAGCATAACCTGTTCTTGATAAACAGTTATACCGTAGGTTTCTTTAAGGTATTCTTCCATATCTGGCAAATCATATTCTACCTTTTTTTTGCCCAACTTGCGATCAATGTATTCAGGGATGTAGGCTAGAGGACCTGGTCGATAAAGGGCATTCATTGCAATGAGATCAGCAAATTTATCTGGCTTCAACTCGCGTAAATATTTTTGCATACCTACACTTTCAAACTGAAAAGTGGCATTTGTATCACCTTGTTGATAAAGCTTATAAGTCAATTCATCATCCAATGGAATGTTATCAATATCTATACTAACATCATGGTTTTGCTTTATAAGTATTAAAGCCGTTTTTAGAATACTTAAAGTTTTTAGTCCTAAGAAGTCCATCTTTATTACTCCCGCCTCTTCTATTGACCCCCCTTCAATCTGTGTTAACCACAATTCAGACTCTTTTGAAGAGGCTACCGGTAAAAGGTCTGTTAAATCTTTTGGTGCAATAATTATAGCAGATGCGTGTATACCTGTATTTCTAACTGATCCTTCAAGGATTTCTGCCTCATGTAAAATAGTACTGTTCAAGTCCGTGCCCTTATATATTTCACGGAGTTTTTTTACATTTTCTATATCCTCAGGTAATAATTGTTCTTTTTCTTCTAATGATTTTTCACCGTCCTTAGTCTCTTTGATGGTGTAAGGTGCATGCAATAATCGCTTTAGATTTATGCCAGGCTTTTCCGGAACTAATTTCGATAAAGCTCTACTTTCGGTTAATGGCAGATCCATAACCCTCGCAACATCTGCAATACTAGATTTGGCAGCCATTGTTCCATAAGTAATGATTTGTGCTACCTGACTTTTTCCATATTTCTGTACTACATAATCAATCACTTTTTGTCTTCCTTCATCATCAAAATCCGTATCTATATCTGGCATAGATTTTCTTTCAGGATTTAAAAATCTTTCAAAAAGTAGATTGTACTTTATAGGATCTATATTAGTAATACCAATGCAATAAGCAACCACACTTCCAGCGGCAGAACCACGTCCAGGCCCTACAAATACACCTAATTCTTTTCCAGCAATTATAAAATCACTTACAATTAAAAAGTATCCAGCAAATCCCATGTCTTTAATAACTCCCAATTCAAAATTGATTCTTTCTTCTGTTTCAGGAGTGAAAATTTTATACCTTTCTTTCGCACCCGTCCAAGTTAAATGAGAAAGATATTCATCTTGAGATGTAAAGTTGGAAGGCACTACAAAATGAGGCAATAAGATATCTCTCTTTAAGTCTAATAAATCAACCTTAGAAACGATTTCATTGGTATTATCAATTGCTTCAGGAATATCTTCGAAAACCTTTATCATTTCATCTTTGGTCTTCAAGTAAAATTGATCATTCGGAAAGGCAAATCTTTTATTTTTAACTTGAATATCATCATCTGAAACTTCGCTCCACTTTGGAGTTGATTGCTTTTCTCCTGTATTAATACATAAAAGAATATCATGGGCATTTGAATCTTTTTGATCAACATAATGAGAATCATTACTAGCAATTATTTTGACATTGTATTTTTTGGCAAATTTTAATAAAACAATATTCACTTTATCCTGATCGGGGATACCATGCCTTTGTAATTCGATATAAAAATCCTCTTGAAATATATTCAGCCACCACTTAAATTCATTCTCACCTTCTTCTTCTCCCTTTTTTAAAATAGTTTGTGGAACCAAAGCTCCAAGGCAACAAGTAGTAGCAATAAGACCTTCATGATATTTATGAATCAGTTGTTTATCTATTCGGGGATATTTAGAATACATCCCTTCGATATATCCTAAAGAGGTAAGTTTAACTAAATTCTTATATCCAATTTCATTTTTAGCTAATAAAATCTGATGATTACGAGGATCTTTTTCATCCTTACTAAATATTTTACGTGTTCTATCGGTAGTGATGTAAAATTCACAACCAACTATTGGTTTTACCTTTAAGGATTTATCTTCATTTCTATGTTTGTAAGCTTCCTTTACGAATTCAAATGCACCGAACATATTACCATGATCACTAATGGCAAGTGCTGGCATTTTTTCAGTAATAGCCTTTTGATATAAATTTTTTATGGACGCAGCTCCGTCTAATAATGAAAACTGGGTGTGAACATGAAGATGAGAAAAATCCATAGATTTATTAACTGAAATTTTTTTACTCTGATTAAAAAAGATATTTGAATTTGCCGAAAACTAAAAGAATTTTAAACGAAATTCAGTTGTACCTAAAGTTGTGAAACGTTCATCAGAGATTCATAGTATTGCAAATATCGTTTAGTAATGAATGGTTCTCGAATTCTTTTTTCCACAAAATAAAATATTGAAAATCAATAACTTATGGTAGTTCCCATCGATTTTGTTATTAGAATCTTACCTTTACGAAAAATTTATAATATTTATTTTTAGATTTCGATATCACAGAATTTATAGAGTGGAAAAGCATGGAAGTGTATTGAGTGATTTTTTAAAAGAAAAATACTACAAGAATAAGTTGTACTTACGTATCAACTTAAAATTTTACCTATGAAACAGTTATTATCATTGGCTATCATTAATGGGTTTATACTGTATTCATTCTCAAGTGTAAATGCTCAAAAAAAAGTCAATTTACATAAAAATAATCCCCAGGCTAATCAAAATATCTCTATCAAATTTATTGATGGCTTTAATCTAAAGGCTGATTCAACATCTAATACGACTACTAAATTTGAAAAAAATAGTGAATCAAATTCGATATCAAACAATTTTCCTTCTTCAAAAGGTAATTATTTAATCAATGTTGAAAATTGTACTTCTATTCAATTTAAGTATGCTATGATATTGAATAGAGAGGTGGAGAGTATCAATAATTTTGAACTTTTTAATTTTATTAATCAATGGTGGGGTACTCGTTACCGTTTTGGCGGTTCAGATCAAAATGGTATTGATTGCAGTGGATTTACTGAAAAATTATTAACGAATGTATACGGATCTACTTTACCTCGAACTTCAAAAGAGCAATTTCTGTCATGTAAAAAAGTAGATAATAAGGAGCTAGTGGAAGGTGATTTGGTATTTTTTAATACAAGAAGTACAAGAAGAAGAAGAAAAGTTATTAGTCATGTTGGTTTTTATTTAGGTAATAATTATTTTGTACACAGTAGTGTTAGTGAAGGCGTTACTATAAATAGTCTAAATGAAGAATACTACAGAAAAAAATTTGTTTCAGGCGGGAAAACCCCTTTTGCTAAATACAATACTAGATAATCGAAATAAATTTGATTAGAATCAATCTTTTCATTACAAATAATTCCATTATTTATAAAATGGTAATTTATTTATTTAAACCCAATCTTTTTTGAAAGCTATTCCAAACAGGTATAATATCAGAAGATAACTTTAGTAGAATAGTCCCACAACCGTATAAGCCAATAAAGCAGGTACTTCTAATTACAAGCCAAATAAATCCATGATAACTATCAAAGAGATAGAAGCATACATAAAATGAAACAATTCCTAAAATAATTGTGTAAAGAGATTTTAGTGTAAAGGGCTGCATATTGAATTTCTTTTTCAAATACCAGAACCGAATGAGATTATAAATAGTAAAAGAAAAAAGGTTGGCTATTGCAGGACCCATGACATCAAAATAATATTTAGTAAGAATGTAATTCATTGGAAGGGTAAGTGATAATAAAATGATACCTGTATAAAACTCAAATTTCCATAAGGTTGAGGTAGAAATTATTTGAGCGTTTACCCCTGTTCCCATATCAACGATTCTCATCAAACCAATAAAAAAGAATATCCACTTTGCGTCTATGTAACCACTTTGTAAATGAAAAGTAAAAATCCCATCTTCAAAATTTAACCAAATAAGACAAAACATTCCAACGGCAAATACTAATTGGTTGATGGATGATTGTCTGTAGATATTTAAAATTCTATTTTGGTCCTTGTCTTTCCAGGCTTTAGATAAAGCTGCAATAGAGGAGGAGATAATACCTCGCTGGGGTGCTTGAATAAGACTTGCCATGTTTTGTGCCAAAGAATATACTGCCACAGCAGCAAGACCATTGATTGAAACAGAAGCTAAAAGAATGGTATCGAAAACACCTGCTACAGCATACACCAAAGTACCTCCGTAAATAAATTTAACAAGTGTAAGAATTTTTTTGGAAAATTTCTTTGTTACGACACTTACCTTAAAAGTTAAATGTAGGTTGCCATTTTTTACAAGATAAACCAATAAAAATAATGCAGTAATTAGATAAGTAAATGAATAAATTTTAATAAACAAATCAAATTTTCCTAGCCAACCTATAAATGTGCAAATAATTAAAATGGTTGTAAGTGCTCTAAAGAAAACCTCTCTTAGAAAATTTGTAAAAATTGATTTCCGTTGTTGCCAAGCATAACTTTCTAAAATGCTATATAAGGTAAGTCCTAGACCAAATGGAAATATCCAGTAGTAATAATTTACAAATTCCGGAGAGTTTTTTCCAAACTTAAAAATGATCAAGTCCTTAAAATAGATGCCTCCAATTACAACAAAACAAAATCCGATCAATGACACCAATAATGCCCAGGTAAGAATATCATTTCGTTTTTTTTCTAAATTATCTTGATAGTAAGGGTAAAACTTAAAAATATAGGAAGGCATTCCTAAATTGGCGAAAGAAAACATTAAATTAGCCAATGCTATAAAAATTCCTGTCAGTCCATATTGTTCTTTTGTGAATCCACCTTCTTTTGTAAATAAATAGGTATTAAAAAAGCCTAAGGCAAATCCCACATATACCATCAACGACGAAATAATACTTTGCCTTCTTATTTGGCTCATAAGATTGTTTGATGCTAAATTAATCTACCTTTTTGGTTTTGATATAAAAATTTGGATCAATTGAAAAAACGCTGTTAATATGAGGGCTTAATTTAGCTAATTGCCACTTCTCACTAGGATTAATCCATTGATTGATTAATCCTAAAGCCTTAATAGGCATTTCAAATCCTTTCATACAATTGGTAAATCTATAATAGAGCATATTTTTCTCTATTCTATATTCTAAGATTGGAATTTGAACGGTTCTTAAATATTGATCAAATATCTTATTGAAATTAATTTTTGATTGAACCGAAATGTAATTCTCCACTTGTTTTGAAGTTACCGTTTGATGATAGAAAGTAGTATTTAGTCCTCTTACTATTTTTCTAAAAAGCTGATCATCATTTATTATTTGACGGATAGTATGAATCATATTGGCTGCTTTAGGATACATATCACCACTGCCTTCTTTATTAACATTGTATGGTCCAATGATCGGCTTGTCATTTAGTATATTTTTTCTTATTCCAGTGATGTAGGCAGTTGCAGCCTCTTTGCCATAATAAAATTCAGTAAATAATGTTTCGGAATAGTTAGTAAAGCCTTCATGCACCCACATATCCGCGATATCTTTAGTGGTAATATTATTACCAAACCACTCATGACCACTTTCGTGAACAATGATAAAATCCCATTTCAGTCCCCAGCCAGTTCCACTCAAATCCCTACCTAGGTATCCATTTTTAAAACCATTACCATATGCAATAGCACTTTGGTGTTCCATACCCAAATGCGGTGATTCAACCAATTTATATCCATCTTTATAAAATGGGTAAGGTCCAAACCAATATTCAAATGCCTTCATCATTCTTGTAGCATCTAAAAAATGTTTTTTTGCCTTTTCTAAATTATAATCTAATACCCAATAATCCATATCCAAATCACCTTTTTCACCCTTGTATATTTCGCTAAAGTGAACGTATTTTCCAATAGAGGGAATCAATGTATAATTATTAATAGGAGAATTTACCGACCAACGAGAAGTATTGGTTCCATCATTGTTATTTTTAACTTCAATTAATCTTCCATTTGCAACCGTTATTAAGGTATCAGTATTGGTAACCCAAAGGGAAGCTTTGTCAGGCTCATCGCTTTGATGATCCTTACAGGGATACCAAACGCTAGCACCCAATCCCTGACAGGCTATACTTATCCATGGATTATTATTTTTGTCCTTTTTCATTATTAGACCACCGTCCCAAGGAGGTCGATTGGCTATAATTGGTTTACCATGATAATAAGCTAGTAAATGAATATTTGAACTGTTAACAGGAAGGGAATTAAATAAATTGGAGGAAACTATGTAGGCATTACCATCTTTAGTGATAGACTTATCACTGATTTTTTTTGAAGGTAAAGAATTTGAATAAACAATAATACTGTCTAATATTAAAGGATCCTGCAGATCAAGCTGTAAATATTTTCCCTTTTTAAGCACTTTGAAACTGATGTCATTATAACCACTTATGAAGCTATCGCTAATAGAAAAAATAACATGAAGATCATAATTGGTAACATCCCACCAATCTCTTCCTACACCATACTGGCCCCGCAAAGAATCGGAATGCGAATTCTTGATTTTATTAGTCAGCAGTTGGGCTTCAACAAAATTTATATTAAAAGTTAATATTATAATTAATATCAGCTGGTAAATCTTTGTTCTTTTCATTTCATAAACTTAATTAAAATTGGAATGAAACCGGAAATAATTAATAATCTAATTTAATTTATGATTAAAAAGTAACTATAATGGATGATCTTTTTGCTGACCATCTTTGTAAAGATTGTGTAATGAGAGAAATTATTTTAAGGGAAGCTGGATTGCAGATTATCCAAATGCTGAAAATTACTTGATTGTATTTTATGGGAAAATCCAGCACCTCTCAATTATACAAGATATGACAATGTTGAATTTAATCAATTGTTTGAGAAAGCCATTGGATAAAAAAATGATTCTATCCGCTATCAACTTTATGGATAATGGATCAAATATTTATAAAAGATGCTCCTGTAATACCTTTTTGGTAAGACATGGTAATAGATTTAGTAAATAATAATATTCAGTTTTTTTATGCCAATAGCCTGAATTTATTAGAGTTAATAGAAAATATTAAAAAATACTTTTAATGCTTCTTTAATTTGTTTTTAAAAACTTTCTCAAATTTTTCAACCTTAGGTTTAATTACAAATTGGCAATAACTTTCACTACCATTTAAATTAAAATAATTTTGATGGTAATCTTCTGCAGGGTAAAACTTTACGAAGGGCTCTAATTTGGTAACAATTTGATTTGCAAATGCTCCAGATTTATTGAGAGCGGTAGCGTATTTCTGAACTTTTGATTTTTGGATTGCATCATGATAAAAAACAACACTTCGATATTGAGTACCAATATCATTGCCTTGTCGGTTAAGTGTAGTAGGATCATGTACTTGCCAAAAAACTTCTAGTAGCTCATCAAAAGTAATTTTTGTAGGATCATACTCAATTTTTAAGCATTCCGCATGACCTGTAGTACCAGTACAAACCTGTTTGTAGGTAGGAGATTCAACAGAACCACCACTATAACCACTCGTTACCTTTGAAACGCCTTCTAATTGTTGAAAAACAGCTTCTGTACACCAAAAGCATCCTGTTCCAAAAGTAGCAGTTTCTAATGTCGCCTTTTCAGTCATAGTTTTAGATTTAGTAATTGGCTTTGTCTGCGCCAAACAAAATTGACCATACAAAGAACAAATGATGATGATAATTGATTTCATTTAATAAATTTTAAAGGTTCATCCAACTGAATTACAAAAAGAATAACCTTAATATTAATGATTATTTTATGAATGTATTTTGAATCTGATAATGAAATCTAAAACAAAATATTTATATAAAAATAATTAGCTAATTCAATAAAACAACTAATAACTACAAAGGTTTATTAAATATGCAAATTAATTAACAAATTTACATTGATTTAAAAAGCTAGCTTGAATATGTTGAAATTATTAAAAAATTTAACAGTTTATCTTAAATTAATTCTCTCAAATCAAAATATGATAAAAATAAATATACTTTTACTATTATTTGTATTTTCTATTAATTTATTTCTCCAATCCTGTAAAACAAAAACTACGATGTCAAACGTACATTCCTTTGCAATTCGATTATTACCAGGACAAGATTTAAATGAGCGCATTCAAGAATTTGTAGTGCAAAAAAATATCAAGGCTGGATGGATTAGCACTTGTGTTGGTAGTCTTACCCAATATAATATTCGTTTTGCTAATCAACCTGAGGGTAGTTCCGATATTGGTCATTATGAAATTGTAAGTCTAACCGGGACTATATCAGTCAATGGATCACATTTACACATTAGCGTTAGTGATAGCACAGGAAAGACTATTGGTGGTCATTTACTAAAGGGATGTAAGATTTATACTACGGCAGAGATTGTAATACTTAGTTCTTATAACTTTCAATTTAATAGGGAAAAGGATGGAACTACTCCATGGGATGAATTACAGATTACTGAAAATTGATCATCACAGAACTGAACCAATCATTTTGATTTTTATCATTCAATGCCTTTAACTCAAATTAATCTTATTAGTATTAATAGTGAGAATCTGCCCGAAGAAGTATGATAAGGATACTTAATTCCGTAATTTTACAAACTTAAATTACGAATGAATTTTAGTTAAAGTATTTATGAAATTTTTCCCTGAATCGGCGTTACAGCAGTTAGAGTATGAAAAGGTAAAAATCTTATTGGCTGAATATTGCAAATCAGAATACGCCAAAGACAAAGCTGTAAATTTACGTATCCATACTAAAAAAGAGTTCATTGATTTGGAACTAAGGCAGAGTTATGAATATAAGTTACTGCTCCAAACAGGTCTTAATTTCCCTAATGATTTTACACTGAATATTTCCAAAGAATTAAAGTTATTAGGTATAGCTGGTGCTGTACTTGCTGGGGAACAAATTTTACAAATTCGAAGGCTCACAGAAAATACAGGAAGTATATTTAGATGGTTTGATAATGAAAGAAGGATTGCATACCCAGCACTTTCTAACGTAATTGAAAATACCTATTTTGAAAAAATAATTACGGTATTGATTGATGAAATTTTGGATGAAGCAGGTAATGTAAAAGATAGTGCTAGCAAAGATTTGGCTGATATACGCATGAACCTTTTCAAAAAAAGAAATGAGTTGCGTCGTATTTTCGATAAAATGATTACCAAGTTAAATAAGCTTGGGTACCTTGCAGACATTGAAGAAAGTTTTATCAACGGAAGAAGAGTATTGGCAATTTTTGCAGAGCAAAAGCGAATGATTAAGGGAATATTACATGGTGAAAGTGATAGTAGAAAAACAACTTTTATTGAGCCTGAAGAAACCACTCAACTAAATAATGATATTTTTTCTCTTGAAAATGAAGAACGCAAAGAAGTCTATAAAATTCTTCGTCAGTTAACCCATCATCTGAGTGCATATGCTCCTCTTTTAAAAACATATTACGAAATAGCGGGCACTTATGATTTCATTAATGCCAAAGCCAAATGGGCCGTTCAATTGGGAGGAAATTATCCCAAAGTGCATGACAAAGCACATATCCATTTAATTCAGGCCTATCACCCTTTATTATTAATTTATAATAAGAACAATCAAAAGCCTACCATACCAATCAACCTTTCGCTAAATGATAAAAATAGGGTATTGGTAATTAGCGGTCCCAACGCTGGTGGTAAAACAGTTACTTTAAAAACTGTAGGTCTTTTACAATTGATGTTACAAAGTGGATTACTAGTTCCGGTTCATCCAGATAGTGAGATGGGAATTTTCAAACAAATCATGATTCATATTGGGGACACTCAAAGTCTAGAATTTGAATTAAGTACCTATTCTTCTCATTTGAAGAATATGAAACATTTTATGGAAAATGCCAATGGTAAAACTTTGTTTTTCATTGACGAGCTGGGAAGTGGAAGTGATCCTAATTTGGGTGGTGCATTTGCAGAAGTGATTATGGAAGAGCTAGCACACAAACATTCTTTTGGTATAGTGACTACCCATTATTTGAATTTAAAAGTAATGGCTAATAAAGTCCCTGGAATTATAAATGGTGCTATGCAATTTGATGAAAAAAATTTACTACCCCTTTATAAATTGGTGGTGGGAAAACCAGGTAGTTCTTATACTTTTTCAATTGCCGAGCGAATTGGATTAGAAAAACGACTGATCCAAAAAGCTAGGACGCTAGTAGATGAGGATCATTTTACATTAGACAAATTGCTTAACCGAACCGAGCAAGATCTTCAAAAAATAGATCAGGAAAAAAAGGAATTATTCAATTTATTGAAAGAAAATGAGCAACTAAAAAAGGAAATGCAGCAAGTAATGGACAAGGAGAAGCATTTGCAGGAGGTTGAACGTTTAAAATACCAGCATTTAATTACAGAGGATAAATTGACCTACGTGAAAGATATGGAACGTAGGTTAAAATCAATGGTAATAGAATGGCGAAAAACGGAAGACAAGGATAAGGTAGTAAAAATGATACATGCCCTTTTATTTAACCAAAAAGAGCAGATGGTTAAGGAAAAACATGCTAAAAAGGGCAATGAAAAATTCATTGAAATAGGCGGAGATATCCAAATTGGCAATAAAGTAAGGATGAAACAAAACCGCCAAGTAGGTATTGTAAAAGAAATTAGAGGAAAAAAATGTGTGATTCAAGTCGGTGTAATGCCCATCACTGTTGACTTAAAGGATTTAGTGGTTGTAAAAGACAAGGATATTGAGCAAATAAATTTGTAAATATTTTGGCTTAAAAAAATTCAACCCGTACTTTTGCGCCGGAGAGTTGGCAGAGCGGTCGATTGCGGCAGTCTTGAAAACTGTTGACTGTAACAGGTCCTGGGGTTCGAATCCCTAACTCTCCGCC
>CAMBTV010000032.1 GCA_945870835.1 Chitinophaga pinensis | reverse complement strand
AGGCTATGGTTTTATCAATTCACAAAAGTATTTGTCTAATTCAAATGAAAAAGTTGGCACTAACGAACATCGAGTATTTCAGCAATTTATTACAAGACAAAGTTTTAACAAGGTATTTTTGCAACATAGATATAGAATAGAGGAACGTTTTTTGCCAAATGACTTTCAAATGCGATTTAGATATTTTTTAGGAATAAATATTCCTATCAATAAACCGAGATTAGAAAAAAATGCTTATTACTTTTCTGCCTACAATGAAATTTTCATAAATGCTCAACAAAATATTTTCGACAGAAATCGTTTATATGGAGCAATAGGATATATTTTCAATAAAAATATAAAGATGGAGGCTGGGTATATGGCACAAACATTAGAATCAACCAACAGAAACCAATTTCAGATAGTAATATTCAACAATATCCCATTCAATAAAAATTAAAAAACAAATTAATGAAAACGCTAACTAAAGAAATGCAAACAGCTATTACTCCTTTAATGGCTTTGGAATTATTAAAAGACGGCAACAAAAGATTTGTAAATAACCTAAAAGTAAATCGAAACCTTTTACAACAAGCGAATGATACTTCAGATGGTCAACATCCCTTTGCTGTAATACTTAGTTGTATAGACAGCCGAACTTCCGCTGAATTAATTTTTGATCAGGGATTGGGCGATGTTTTCAGTGTTCGAATTGCCGGTAATATTATCAACGAAGATATTTTAGGCAGCATGGAGTTTGGATGCAAAGTGGCTGGATCAAAAATTATAGTAGTGTTAGGACATACCAAATGTGGAGCTGTAAAGGGGGCCTGCGACAATGTTGAAATGGGCAACCTCACTGCATTGCTGACTAAGATTCGTCCGGCTGTTGATGATGAACTTACTACCTCAGAAAATAGAAACTCAAGCAACAGTGAATTTGTAGAAAAAGTGTCGGTAATAAACGTAAAGCGAACTGTCCAATCAATCTTGCAGCGTAGTCCAATTTTAAAAGAAATGATTGAAAAAGGAGAAATAGGAATAGTGGGGGGAACCCATGACATCAAAACTGGTCAAGTGGATTTTTTTGATGAAATAATAATTTCGAATTCTTAAATAAAAAAGAGCCGCCAACTGACTAGCTGGCGGCTCTTTTTATACTTGTTGAAAATTAAATATTCAGTCCGCCACAAGCGCTTATCACTTGACCTGTAATATAGCTACTCATTTCACTTGCTAAAAATAAAGCGACATTAGCAACATCGTCAGCTGTACCAAATCTTCCAAGCGGAATACCTGCCTTATATTTATCTGCCCCTTCTCCTTCTTTTAAATAAGAGGTCATGTCGGTTTCTACAAAGCCGGGAGCAATGGCATTACAACGAATGTTGCGACTACCTAATTCCTTTGCAATGCTTTTAGTAAATCCAATTACACCCGCCTTACTTGCAGCATAACTACTTTGACCTGCATTTCCCATTTCGCCAATTACACTGCTCATATTGATAATACTTCCTGATTTTGCTTTCATCATTGGTCGTATCACTTGCTTGGTCATATTAAATACACTTTTCAAATTAGTTTGCATTACATCATCCCATTGTTCAGGTGTCATACGCAATAATAAATTGTCTTTTGAAACGCCCGCATTGTTTACACAAATATCAATTTGGCCAAATTCTTTTACTACCTCATTGACAAAATTTTCACATGCTAAAAAATCTCCTGCATTACTCTGATAAGCCTTCGCCTTTACACCCATCGCAATTAGTTTGTCTTCAAGCATTTTTGCTTTATCAGCACTGCTGTCACTTACGTACGTAAAAGCAATATTCGCTCCTTGCTCTGCAAACTTCATGGCAATCCCTTCGCCAATTCCTCTCGCAGCACCTGTAATAATCGCAACTTTATCTTGTAATAATTTCATGCTAATTTTTTTTAGATCACAAAAGTAAATAAATCAAATGGGGAATTAATTTATTGAATAGAAAGAATTTCTTCTAAAATGATTCGCTCGTTACTTAATCTAGGAACCTTGTGCTGTCCTCCGACTTTATTTTTACTTTGTAGCCATTTCGTAAAATGGCCCTTTGGCAAAATATGAACTATGGGTAAACGCAATGCGATGTCCTTATGTCTTTTTGCTTCATAGTCACTATTACAGTTCTTTAGGGCTTGATCTAATTCAATAATAAATTGTTTTAAATCTGCTGGTGCTTTTTCAAACTCGATTAGCCATTCATGTGCTCCATTGGCATGCTCACTAAAATAAACTGGGGCTGCGGTATAATCATTTACAATGCTATCCGTTTTTTCTGCTGCCATGGCAATAGCACGATCACTATTATCTACAATCACTTCCTCGCCAAATGCATTCATAAAATGCTTTAGCCTTCCTGTCACTTTTATTTTATATGGATTGAGTGACGTAAACTGAATGGTATCGCCTACTAAATATCGCCATAAACCTCCTGTGGTACTAATTACTAGGGCGTAATTTTTTCCAATAGCTACCCTGTCTAGCCCTATCGTTGGTGGATTCTTTTGTTCATATTGATCTGCCGGCATAAACTCATAAAATATTCCATGCTCCGTGAAAAGCAGCATGCCATCATCATCTGGACTTTGTTGTCCCGCAAAAAACCCTTCACTAGCATTGTATATCTCTAAATAGTTTATTTTTTTTCCTATAATTTTATCAAACTGCTCTCGGTATGGCACAAATGAAACGCCACCAGTAATATATAACTCTAGATTAGGCCATACCTCTTTAATGGTTGACTTGCCTTTGATTGCCAAAATCTTTTTCAATAAAAGAAGTGTCCAGGTAGGAACCCCTGCCAAAGAAGTTACATTTTCTTCAGCAGTTATAGCCGCCAATTGTTCTATCTTTTCCTCCCACTCATCGAGCAACGCAATGCTTAATTCTGGTGTACGCAACCATTGTCCCCAAAAAGGTGAGTTTTGCAATAAAACCGCACTTAAATCCCCGTACTGAATCTCTTCATTCATTTTGTTTAACTGGTGACTACCGCCCACCACTAAACTTTTACCAGTTAATAAATCGCTGCCTGGAAAATTATTGTAATAAGAAGTCAATACATCTTTGGATGCTTTAAAATGATTGTCTTGAAGACTTTCCTCGCTAATGGGAATAAATTTACTTTTATCGGAGGTGGTACCACTACTTTTAGCAAACCAGTTAATTGGCGTGTTCCACAAAATATTTTCTTCTCCCTCCATCATTCGCTCTATATAAGGCTTAATGTCCTCATAAGAGTGAATGGGTACGTTTTTTTTAAACTCTTTCAGCGTAAATAAATTAGAGAATTTGTATTTTTTTCCAAGGGCGGTATGTTGCGCAGCGGTTACGAGTTCCTGTAACACTTCTCGCTGAACAGCTACTGGATGTCTACTCCAATTTTCAATGCGCCAGAAGCGCATGCGAACTATTCGTGATATTGCTGGTGAAAGTAGTTTCATTGGTCACAAGCAAAATACACAATAGTAATGAAAGAGCGCGGCTATTATTATGTTTTGTTGAGAATTAACGATTGATTCCTTTTCAAAAAGGCTTTAAAATAAACCGATAGGCTGATGCTGATATCTAGTTATTACAGTTCGCTTTCGGGTTCATTGTTGCTTTTACCAAGTTTTGCCGCCTCTAAGTGAAGATAGTCCTTGCGCTTTAATTCGAAATTGCGACCGAGATATAAACGACGAACCTGCTCATCCACCGCCAACTCTTCTGCTGTTCCGTGCTTAAATATTTTTCCGTCAATTAGCAAATAAGCCCTATCGCAAATCGACAGCGTTTCGTTTACATTGTGATCCGTTATCAAAATGCCAATATTTCTAAATTTCAGCTTGGCAATAATTTCCTGAATATCTTCTACCGCTATAGGGTCCACGCCTGCAAAAGGTTCATCCAATAAAACAAATTTTGGATCTACTGCAAGCGCTCTTGCAATTTCTGTTCTCCTTCTTTCACCACCACTTAAGGTATCGCCATTATTTTTTCTAACTTGGGTTAACCTAAATTCTTCTAATAACAATTCCAGCTTTTCTTTTTGTTCCAACTTACTAAGTTGGGTCATTTCCAACACGGCAGTGATATTATCTTCTACACTTAACTTTCTAAAAACACTCGCTTCTTGAGGGAGATATCCAATACCCATTTTTGCGCGCTGATACATCGGCATTCGTGTAATATTTAGGTCCCCTAAAAACACTTCGCCTTCGTCTGGCTTAACCAAACCTACCACTTGATAAAAAGAAGTCGTCTTTCCCGCACCGTTGGGCCCCAATAATCCTACAATTTCACCCTGCTGTACATTAAAGGAAACCTTATTAACCACCGTGCGATTGCCGTAAATTTTTACTAAGTCTTTTGTTTGTATCGTCAAGCTCATGATCTGTAAAATTAAGCTATCTAAGATAATAATAAACATCTAGAGCCAATTAAACTAAAAGGGGCCGGGGGTGAATGGGCCGAGGTGAATGGTGAATGGTGAATGGTCAATGGTGAATAGGAAATTATTGGTGTGTAATTTTAATACTTGTTTACGGGCGGTTACTGAAAATCACTTATCTGCAATTTGTAAATACTGAATTACAGTTGCCGAAAAGTAATAGCAAGAAGGATTGATCATTCACCATTGATCATTGACCATTCACCATTGACCATTGACCATTCACAATTGACCATTCACCATTCACCATTCACAATCCTTTTAACACAAAGACGGTTTTTTTGCTTTAAGCATTTATCTTTGCATATATTATTATTTTATGAAAATTACTGACCATATTGCCCAGGCAGAAAACACATTGGTATCATTCGAGATTTTACCGCCCCTAAAAGGTAAAACCATTCAGTCAATTTATGATCATTTAGACCCCTTAATGGAGTTTAAACCTTCCTTTATTAATGTCACCTACCACCGAAGTGAAACCATGTTTAAGAAAAAGGGAGATGGTACCTTTGTAAAGGTAGAAGTAAAAAAACGTCCCGGAACGGTAGCTATTTGTGCTGCCATAAAAAATCATTACAATATCGATACGGTTCCTCATTTAATATGTGGTGGCTTTAACAAAAGCGTTACAGAAGATGCCCTTATTGATCTTAACTTTTTAGGAATCGACAATGTGTTGGTTTTAAGGGGGGATGCGGCAAAAAATGAAACTAACTTTGAACCTGAGACTGGTGGACATGCCTATGCAGTAGATTTACTAAAACAAGTAGCAGATCTCAATAATGGGATTTACCAAGAAGAAGATATAAAGAATGGTGATAAGCCAAATTTTTGCATTGGCACAGCAGGATATCCAGAAAAACATTTCGAGGCCCCCAATATGCAAAACGATTTAATGCATCTAAAAGCTAAGGTGGATGCGGGCGCTGACTATATCATGACTCAAATGTTTTTTGATAACAATAAATTTTTTCAATTTGTAAAAGATTGCAGGGCTATCGGTATTGATGTTCCAATCATACCAGGACTTAAGCCCATTACCAATAAAAAACAATTGACCATTTTGCCGAAAATTTTTCATGTAGATATACCTACCGATCTTTCAGATGCTATCTTAAAAGCTAAAACAGATCAAGAGATGGAAGAAATTGGCACCCAATGGCTCATTCAACAATCCAAAGAATTAAAAGCATTTGGTGTACCAGTATTGCACTACTATACTTTAGGAAAACCGAACGTAATTTACAATGCAGTAAAAGAAATTGTATAATTTATTTACTAGTTTTAAAAAAGCCAATGACATTGATATCATTGGCTTTTTTAGTAGTACCCAATCAATTTAAAGTTGCATTATTGTTTTGGCTTAGGAGCCCATTTCACCTGTAATAATTCGTGCAACTGTTCAATGGTTAATTTTTTTCCAATAATTCTTTTTTCTTTATCGAGCAGATAAATAGTAGGAGTAACTGTAATATCATACAATTGTCTGAACCCTGGCTTTTTTGAATCAGCGATGGCAGCTTCCATCTCCTTTGTCTGGTATACGTTTGTCCAATCAGCAATTTTGTTTTCACGAATGTATTTAGTCCACTCTTTTTTTAAATCGTCTTTAGCATCTGCTGATAATACCGCATACATTTTAACACCATGCTTTTTCCAGCTAGCTCTGTAGATAGAATCTAATCTAGGCAACTCAGTCTTACAATGACCACAGGTAGGATCCCAAAATACAACCAAAGTATAATCGGCAGCCAACTTATATAAAGGAGATGGCTTTCCTGCTGTGTCAACCATATCGAGATCCGCCGCCTTTAGCCCAATTAAATTAGACATTAACATGTAAGCCCTGCGACTAATTGCCTCTTGTTGTTTTTCATTTAGCCAACTAGTTAGTCCCTTACTATGGTACTTTTCGAAAAGATGAACCAATACTGCATCTTGACCCATGTACTTGGGGTTCATATATTCATCCGTTAGCCAATTCAACATAAACTTATAAACTTCGGTATTGTTTCTTGCAAATAACAATTGATAATCTATCTCTTTGATTATGCTATCTGCTTGTGGTGAAAGCACTTCTCGATAATATTTTTCAAACCTTGGAAGAAAAAAAGGAGTTCTTATAATACGATCATCCATGAAAGTAATCCCATCCCAATAATGTGCTTTATAATAATAATAGTTTTCCAAAGAATCATTTCTAGTTACCATTTTCTTATTAAGTCCCTGTGGCTCTTTCATCGCATTCATTAAAACTGCCATCATCGATTTTCCATTGTCTCTAATAATCGCCTCTCGGTAATCATTTAATTCTTTATTGAATTTTAAATAATTGGCTTCATGTAATGCAGAATCTTTTTTTGTAGTAGACTTCATGTATCCTTCTCTTTCAACTTCCAATAATTTACCCTTTACCGATATATATTGTTGATACTGTTGAAATAATATGTTTTCCTTTGAACCCGTCACTACTGTTTTACCTGTCAAGTCAGTCGTGTCTATTTTAATAGAAATTTGTTGTTCTTTATCAACAAAAAAATCCACAGAAATTCTTTTGCCTGGTAAAACAACCGCATAAACACCAGGCAATAATTTTCTTTTCGCAGTAAAAATGGCTGTTCCATTAGAATTTACAAAGGCAGAATCTTCAATATTGAGATTTTTTCCCATGTGGTAGGTGAGGTACGTTAGCCCGCTTTTATATTGAGGTGCTTGCAGCGTAACCTTAAAATTTTGAGCAGTAGCAGCAATACCAACCAAAATGATTATCCAAAAACTAATAAATTGCTTCATCTGATTATAATATTATAAATTGTTACTAGACTTTATAGATTTAAAAATAGGTTGTAAAAGTATTCAAAATTAGATTGATTTTTAAAATTTTACAACCGCCTTCACTAAAATTACTAATCATTAACACAAATAATAAACCTTTGTTTACTTGTATTTGTTGAATCAGGCGTTACTTTTGCCGTGTGAAAAGAAAAAAATATTTACTTGAAAAAATATTAGTGACCGGTTATGCTGCCGAGGGCAAATCACTTGCTCGTCAAGATGGTAAGGTTATTTTTATTGAAGGAGCCGTTCCGGGCGATGTGGTAGATGTTTTTGTAAGCACCAATAAAAAAGATTACGGAGAAGGAAGGGCCACCCATTTTCACGAATATTCAACGGAAAGAACAGCTCCTTTCTGCCAGCATTTTGGTACCTGTGGAGGTTGTAAGTGGCAAATGCTACCTTATCAAAAACAGCTTGAATACAAACAACAAGAAGTAGCTCAAAATTTTAGACGAATTGGAAAAGTTGAATTGCCTGAAATGATGACAATTGTTGGAGCCGATAATAGCATCCACTATAGAAATAAACTTGAGTTCACCTTCAGTAATAAAAGATACTTAACCGCTGAAGAAATTAAGACTTTACCTCCTCCTGCCCATCTTCTTAAAAAAGGAGCTGAAAATGAAATTAACCCTTCCCAAATAGATGCTAATCAAGACATAGAATCAAAAAATAGTAATAACAACAATGGTTTAGGAGCGCTAGGTTTTCATGTGCCGAGAATTTTTGACAAGATTATTGAAATTCAGGAATGTTTCTTGATGGATGATGTCAATAATAAAATTCGCAATTGTATTCGAAGCTTCGCGCTAGAAAACAATTATTCTTATTACGATATCAAACAACACACTGGCTGGCTTCGAAATATTATTATTCGCTATTGCCATACAGGTGAGCTAATGGTCAATATTTGTTTGGGTTACGAAGAGGAGAGCGCTACAAAAAAATTACTTGATTTTTTATTACAACAAGTTCCCTCTATCACTACTTTGCTTTATACAATTAATACAAAGTGGAATGACACTATCTACGATCTTCACCCTGTGGTGTACCATGGCAAAGGGTTTGTAATAGAAAAATTGGAAAGTTTTTCTTTTAAAATCGGTCCTAAATCATTCTTTCAAACCAATACCCTACAAGCTGAAAAGCTATACAGCATTACAAGAGATTTTGCGGGTCTTAGTGGAAATGAAATTGTTTATGACCTTTACTGCGGCACCGGTAGCATAGGAATCTTTGTAAGTAAATTAGCAAAAAAAATAATTGGCGTAGAAGTTATTTCAGAAGCCATTGAGGATGCAAAAATAAATGCTGCCCTAAACAATATTAAACATGCTGAATTTTTTGCGGGCGATGTTATAAAAATTTGCGATGATAATTTTTTTGCTAAACACGGAAAGCCGGATGTAATTATCACCGATCCGCCCAGGGCAGGTATGCACGAAAAATTAGTCATAAAACTGCTTGAAATTGCTGCTCCTAAAATCGTTTATGTAAGTTGCAACACCGCTACACAAGCAAGGGACCTAGGATTGCTAAGCGAAAAATACAGCGTTGAAAAAATCCAACCGGTAGACATGTTCCCACATACCCATCACATAGAATGTGTAGTTTTACTTAAGTTCAAAAATTCTCCTTTTTAATCAAACAACCCGCTTATTTTATTGTTGTAGCATTATTGGACTTCAATTTTTGCAGATTTCGTTTAAACGGTATTTTGTAAAAGCTTTCACAATTCCTTACTTTAAGTATAATAAATCCAATAACAAATACGAAATTGCAGTTCAATCAATTATTCAACAATGGCATTTAACAATTTCGGTAATCGGTTCCAGCAAACCACCCCTATCGTACTTAATTTAGTTATCATTAATGTATTGGTATACCTGGCGCAAATAGTTACTGGCGGAGATGTAGAACCAAATGCTGCTGCAGATCTTTTTGCCTTGCACCATTATAAGTCTATTTATTTTCAACCTTACCAAGTCGTAACCCATATGTTTATGCATGGAGGTTTTTTTCATCTCCTGTTTAATATGTTTGCCCTTTGGATGTTTGGCTCCATGGTAGAAAGGGTATGGGGACCAAAAAGATTTTTAATTTTTTATTTTATTTGTGGCCTAAGTGCATCATTTTTTCAACTTGGATCCTATGCCTATGATTTTTGGCAATATGATCACAACAGTTTAAGTCAAGAACTATATACTTTATACCAAGCCAATCTAAGAAACGGATATACTGTAGGCGCATCGGGAGCTATTATGGGCATTCTTGCCGCCTTCGGATATTTATTTCCAAATACAGAAATGATCATTATCCCAATACCTGTTCCTATAAAAGCTAAATGGGCTATTTCTGGAATGATTGCACTAGATGTTTTTGGAGGAGTAGTAAAAGTACAAGACGATAATATTGCTCACTTTGCCCATGTAGGCGGAGCTGCTGTTGGATTTTTGCTAGTACTCATTTGGAATAAAACCAATAAACAAACTTTTTATTAGAATTAAGTAGCTTTAATGGGCTATTTATAAATTTATAATTTAACTAATTTTAATGGGAGAGTCTGATAGATATCCGGAATACAAGCTGCCTAAAAAGCGTTTTACCCTCGGTAATGATGGCAATGCGCTAGTTGCTTTGTTCACACTAAATGTAATATTCTTTTTACTGCTAATCACCATCAAGGTGGTTTACTTCTTTTTTCAAGCCAATGAAGCAGCATTCATTTCACAGATTCTGCCCTATTTTGAAATGCCCGCCCAGCTTACCAAATTAAGTGAGCGCCCTTGGACATTATTAAGTTATATGTTCACCCATATCGGTGTAATGCAGGTGTTGAGTAACATGCTTTGGTTGTGGGCATTTGGTTATATTTTACAAGAACTAACTGGTAATAAAAAAATAATTCCCATATATATTTATGGAGGTCTTGCAGGCGCATTGGCTTTTAGTTTGGCCAATTACTTGATTCCACCATTACGACCTTTTATTGGAAGCGCATCGCTAATGGGTGGAAATGCCGCTACAATGGCCGTGGCGGTAGCCACTACTTTCCTGGCTCCTCAACATCGTTTCTTCCAAAACTTAAACGGCGGTATTCCTATTTGGGTACTCACGCTTGTTTATGTGCTGATTGATATTGCAGGGGTGGCATCTTTAAGTGCTGCCTACAGTTTATCTCATCTCTTTGGAGGATTGGCTGGATTTATTTTTATTTATTTGCTCCGTTATGATATTGATGGAAGCCTTTGGATGAATAACTTTTATAACTGGTTCATTAATCTCTATAATCCCAATAAACCCACTCCTAAAAATCGAATAAAAGAAACTGTTTTTTACAATGCGAGTGGAAGAAAACCCTTTAACAAAACTTCTAATATCACACAGCAACGGGTAGACGAAGTTTTGGACAAAATCAATCAAGAAGGCTTCCAATTTTTAACTGCCGAAGAAAAAGATATCTTAAAAAGAGCTGCTGAAGATTAATAAAGACCAATACAATATCACCTATTATCAAACTCTTTTTTTAAAACAAGTTATTGATAATAACAAATTGTATAAAAGGCATATCCTATCTTTACTATATGCCAAAAAGCATATTTCGTCGGTTAACAAAAAACATTTTAATCATTGCCAATATAATGATAGCTGCTTTGTTCTTAACAGGCTGCTACAGTGAGTTGTTTTTTTCTGCCTACTCTTGGCCAGTTGGATTGCTAACCTTATCCTCCTTTTACCTACTAGTAGTACTAATGATTTTTTTTATTTTTTGGCTCTTCGTTAAACCTGTTTGGATACTTATTTTTATAATCACTTCAGCCCTATCTTACAAGCATATAAACAATATTGTTCCCTTCAGATTTTCTTCGGCCTTCAATCAAAAAAAACAAGCCAATCATATTCGTATCATGAGCTGGAATGTAGCTCAGTTCAATATCATGAAGTTTAAGAAAAGTCCTGATACATTCAATCAAATGATTCAACTGATTAATAATTATGAACCAGATATTGCTTGTTTTCAAGAAATGGTAGGAGGCGATACACTTGCAGATTTGAACAATGCCTACTATCGTAAATATAGTTTTTTTTCTATTTTTGATTTTTCTGACCGCCTCAATTTTCCGAATTATTTTTACAGCTACGATTACAAGGATAATTTTTTAAGTCAACAACATTTTGGAAAAATTATTTTTTCTAAATTTCCTATTATTAATAAAAAAACGATTCAGAATTTCCCTTTCGACTACAATTCAAATTTTCAATATGCCGACATTGTTAAAGGCGCCGACACAATTCGTGTCTTTAATTGTCACCTTCAATCACTAAGATTTAGCAATACCAATTTAGACTATATTCAAAACCCCTCCATTAAAACAGATACAGATATCAAGCGGTCAAAAAATTTGATTACCAAATTCAAAATTGCTTTTCAAAAAAGAATCTCTCAGGCGGATCGAGTAAGAATAGAAATCAACAATAGCCCTTACCGCGTTGTTGTTTGTGGCGATTTTAATGACGTGCCCAATTCTTATCCCTATGAAAAAATTGGAAACGGATTACAAGATGCATTTGTAATAAAAGGCTCTGGAATAGGTAGAACCTTCAGCGGAATTTCTCCCACATTGAGAATAGATAATATTTTTGTAGACAAACAGTTTTCAGTTCATCAGTTTAACCGAATTGCAAAAAAACTAAGCGATCATTTTCCCATTATTACAGACATCGGTCTTCTTGCAGAATAATTGAATATAGTATATTTGCATTGGCTTACTGATAGATGGAAATGAATGATGAATGCTGTCCATCTTACAGAGTAGTAAAAAAATGGGCTGATGGCCTTAAAAGCCTTCAACATGAGCCCATAAATAAATGTTTATTATGTCTTTAAAAATATATAACTCATACAGTCGTCAAAAAGAAACATTTACTTCTATCACACCCGGACATGTAGGAATGTATGTGTGTGGACCTACAGTAAGTGGTGAAAGCCATCTTGGCCATGCTCGGCCATATGTGACTTTTGATTTTATCTATCGCTACCTTGGTTATAAAGGCTATAAGGTTCGCTATGTTCGTAACATTACAGATGCGGGTCATTTTGAAGAGGAAGGAAAATTAGCAGAAGATAAGGTAACAGCCAAAGCTATTTTAGAAAAGCTAGAGCCAATGGAACTGGTACAAAAATATACCAACTTATTTCATTGGGCGATGTTAGAACTAAATTGTGTAGAGCCAAGTATAGAGCCTACAGCCACTGGGCATATTGTTGAACAACTGAACATGATAGAAAAAATTATTGCAGAAGGTTACGCCTATGAAATAAATGGTTCAGTTTATTTTGATGTTAAAAAATATGCCGCCAATCATGATTATGGAAAGTTAAGTGGAAGAATTATTGAAGACCTATTAGAAACTACTCGTGAACTAGATGGTCAAGAAGAAAAAAGAGATAAAGCAGATTTTGCATTGTGGAAATCAGCAGCCCCTGAACATATCATGCGCTGGAAAAGTCCTTGGGGTGACGGTTATCCCGGTTGGCATATTGAATGTTCGGCAATGGCCACCAAATACCTAGGTGCAGAATTTGATATACATGGCGGAGGAATGGATCTTCAGTTTCCCCACCACGAAAGCGAGATTGCACAAAGTGCCATCTGTAATCATCATACACCAGCAAAATACTGGATTCATAATAATATGATAACGGTTAATGGTCGAAAGATGGGTAAAAGCTACAACAACCAGATCAAATTAACTGAAATGTTTGCTGGATCACACCCTCTGCTAACACAGGCTTTTGATCCAATGACAATCCGATTTTTTATTCTTCAAAGTCATTATAGAAGTCCCATTGATTTTAGTAGCGAAGCGCTTCAATCAAGTGAAAAAGCACTAAAGCGATTGTGGGAAGCTTATGAATTATTAAAAAAATTGACTGCTCCTGAAGGCCAACAAGCTACTGATTTAGACATCGAGGAAAAAATAGTTTCCCTTCTTCAAGAGCTTGAAACATTTATGGACGATGACTTTAGCACCGCAAAAGTGCTTGCTAATTTATTTGAACTAGCACCTGTCATTAATTCTATTAAAGATGGTCACATCGCTATCAATGCCATTTCATCCAATACGCTACAATTGATGAAGGATTCGTTTTCTATTTATCTAGAAGATATTCTAGGATTAAAAAATTCTGTTTCGGTAAAAGCGAATGAGTTAAATGGAGTAATGCAATTACTAATTGATATAAGAAAAGAAGCGAAGGAAAAAAAGGATTATGCAACTTCTGATAAAATAAGAAAGCAACTATTGGCGCAAGGCATTATTCTAAAAGACGAAAAGGATGGAAATATGAGTTGGGCATTAGAATAATATATTCCACTCTTTCAAATATTGATGCACACAAATTATATCGAATTTAGAAAAATCTCTTTTGTAATATGGCGCTCAGTAGCTAAAACAACTATTTTATCCAACTCATTTCAGGAACCTTTACAGGCACTTTAAAATAATTTAACCGAAGTGAATCATTCCAGCCATTGGGATTTTTTTCAAAGGTTTTACTGCTAAAAAAAATCATTCCCTTCATATTGGGTGTTTTGCGCAACGCTACTATTTGACGCGGCAACTGATTCAACTCTTTCCACGCGGGATTGCTATTAGCCCGATAGATTCCCATACCGATGTAACAATGTTTTCCGTAAGTATGGGTGCTCCACCATGATAATAATACTTCATAAGGAGCAATGCGATGACCAAGTTCCCAATACAACTGGGGAGCTACATAATCAATCCATCCTTTCTTTAGCCACAATAAAATATTCGCATACAAATCGTCGTAATTGGTTTGTGCACCTATTGTACGACTTCCGTCAATTGGATCTTTATCTTGGTTGCGCCAAACGCCAAATGGACTAATTCCAAATTGACATTTTTTATTTTCTTTTTTTATTGCATAGCTCAACATTGAAATTATTGAATCCGTATTACTTCTTCTCCAATCATCCTTTTTCATACCAACACCATATTTTTTAAAACTCGCCTCGTCAGGAAATTCTTTCCCCGCAATTCGATAAGGATAAAAATAATCATCAAAATGAATTGCATCCAAATCATATCGACTCACTACATCGGTTACCACCTGAGTTACATATTGCTGTGCCTCCTTATTGCCTGGATCAAAATATCGCTTATCCCCATACACCAAAAACCACTCAGGATGTACTTTGGTAATGTGAGTGGCTGACATAGAAGAATTAAATATATTGAACTCGGCTCTATAAGGATTCATCCAAGCATGAAATACCATTCCGCGTTTGTGCGTCTCCGATATCATAAACGCCAATGGGTCATAATATGGTGAGGGTGGCCTTCCTTGAATACCTGTTAGCCATTGACTCCAAGGCTCAAAAGGGGAAGGATAAAAAGCATCTGTACAAGGCCTTATTTGAACAACCAAGGCATTGATACCATTGCGTTGATGCATTTCCAAAAGTTTAATAAACGATGCCTTTTGAGAATTGCTTTCGTAATCTCCTTTGGTAGGCCAGTCAATATTATCAACTGTTGCTACCCATACACCTCGAAACTCTGGTGTAGTTTGCGCTGGTAGAGATAACGCTATTAAACAGCCAATGGCAATTGGCAATGCAGACACCATTTTTTTTGCAAACTGCGATATGGGGTATAGAAATAATAATTTCATTCAAATGGCTTAATTCTTGTTTTTCCTAAATTCAGTCTATTGAGTTTTTAATTTCTTGTAATCATTGACTTATTTCAGGTGAGTAGTAATTATTTAATAATATCTTTTAAAGACGCTCTTTATCTTGTTTTATTGAAAATTCATTCATATATATTTTTATAAAAATAATAAAATAGCTGATTAGCAATGGGCCAAATATCAGTCCCATAAAACCAAATAGTTGTAGCCCCACAATTACGCCTAATATAGTAACCATTGGATGCACATTTCCAATTTTTTTTAACAACACCAACCGGGTAATATAGTCTACATTTCCCGTTATTAGTATACTGTAAACAGTTAGCCCTGTTGCGGTGGCCGTATGATTCATTGAATATAAATAGATAACCAAGGGCACCCATACAATCATTGTTCCAACCAATGGAAAAAATGCAAAAACTCCCGTTATAAAGCCCCACATTCCCCAATCTTTGACACCGAAAATAAGATAGCCAATAGCAGCAAAAAAACCTTGAACAATGCAAATGATAGGTATCCCAAGGGCATTCGCTCTTATCAATGTATCGGTCTCATTGGCAAGCTTTTCAATATTTTCTGATTTGAATGGAATGATGTGATTTAAATATTTTTCGACTTTCTTACCATTAAATAATAAATAGTATAATAAAAAAAACAGCATTAACATATTCGATAATACATTCGCTGTACTATTTAATAAGGTGGGTATATACGTTGTAATTTTTTTTACTATCGATTCTGCGCTAGTAGAATTAAAAAATTGCTGCCCAGTAAGCGCTTCGATTTTTTTTGAAAATATTTCAAGATTCTTTACAATCTCTTGTTGATTGTTAATCAAAGAATATATTTTCGGAGAAACTAGTAAAACTGAAAAATAAATTGGTATGGAAATGACAACAATGATAGCAATAATAAACAAAAGCGCCGTTAGTCCTTTTGGCCATTTTTTTTGAATGGTTAATCTTTCATACCACTTACGGAGTAAAATATACAATGTTGCCCCTCCTAAAAAACCAGGTAAAAAAATATACAAGTTAGTTAACAGCATTCCGCCCATTAAAATAATCAACCCTAGCAGTAATACCTGTCTCAACTGATTATTAAAAATAATTGGCATGCCGTAAATTTACTTAAATAAATACAATCCTAGTTAGTACTATTCTTGCCAAACTGAAACTCCTTCACTACAATTTGCACAGATGTCAATATTTTTTCTGCTTTTCATTAGTTCAGATCGAAACTGTTTATAATTATCATTTTTCCAAACTTCTTTAAAAGACTGGTTTTTTAAATTACCTAGCTGATGGGTTGCATCTTTATCGAAGCAACATGGAACTACCAATCCATCCCAGGTAATTACATTTGCGTGCTGCATTTTCCAACAACGATTAGCTAATTTATTTTTAGCAGTATAACTGCCATCTGTATTTTTTTTATAACGACTATACTTATCAATTGTAGGAATCAAGTTATTGGGATCTGTCTGATAGTCGTACACTTGTGCTGTCTTAAACCTTACCTCATCCACACCAATTTCTCTAGCAATTTTTTTAACCTCCTCAATTTGATGTTCGTTGTGTTTAACGACCAAAAATTGAAAGAATACAAAAGGCGTCTTACTATTTAATTCCTTTTTCCATTTTACAATGTTTTTTGCCCCCTCCAAAACCTTGTCTATATTCCCACCGATTCTGTATTGCTTATATACCTCCTGTGTAGTGCCATCAATGGAAATAATAAGCCTATCCAATCCGCTTTCTACCGTTTTTTTGGCTGCTTCATCTGTTAAGTAATGAGCATTAGTAGATGTTGCTGTATATATTCCTTTATCACTAGCATATTTCACCATCTCCAAAAAGTCTGGATTCAAATACGGCTCACCTTGAAAATAAAATATTAGATAAATTAACTCTTTGTGTATTTCATCAATCGTTCTGGTAAAAAAATTCTTTTCCAACATTCCAATGGGGCGGGAAAACGCTCTCAATCCACTTGGACACTCAGGACAACGAAGGTTACAGCTTGTGGTAGGCTCAAATGAAATTGAAACGGGATAGCCCCATTGAATCGGCCTATTTAGCCACCTGCTTAAATAAAAACTACTTAGGACTTTAATCCCATTCAAAGATCTTTTTATAGAAAGTTTACTTGCAAGATTGATACTGTCGTTCCAGTTAAAATTAGGCATGACTACAAATTTAACGTTCCCACTGATAAGTATTGGAATTTTTTAGCTTTTATTATTTAATCCAATAATCTACAGCATATTTATCACTACCGGGTGGTGGACTAATTTTCTTTGTTTTTTCATTGAACAAAATAAAATGTACAAATCAAATTATCTATCTTTAATTATAGGTTGATCAATTTAATTTTAAACCAGACTAATAAAATATTTTTTTATACAAATGGAAGATGATGTAAAAGAATTTTTGATAAAAATAGTGCAGTCTATTTCAATGGGACTTGTTTGGCTCCTAGCAAACATGAGCATCGGCATTTACTATGGATTTGCTTTTTTTGAAGGTCAACCTTCAATTGGAAATTACATTTATTACACTGTGTTTTTAATTTCACTTATTGCCCTAGTTATTTATTTGCGAAAAAAATGGAAAGGGTGGAAGGAGATTAATTATTAATGCCTAAACATACTAACTGGTATGGTCGGCTATTATTATCCATCGGTTAGCAACTTTGCGAAACAAAAGTGAAAATATACCACCAACATCTCCAATACTTCTAGTCAAATGCCATTTACCAACAATGAAAAAATGCGTGGAATTCAATTGTTTTACCTGAAGCAAATCAAATTTTAATTTGCCCATTGCAGCTTTATCAGGATAATTTTTTTTATAATTATCCAATGTTTTTTGCCACCCATAAGTTACTCCCGATTTGCCTATAAACATAAGTGAATCGCTTTTCCAATACGATTCCATAAAGGCTGGAATATTTCCTTTGTTCCACTCTTGTATTTGAAAGTCCAATAAAGCCCTTACCTCCCTTTCGTCTTTACTTTGACTAAATAAAGAAAAAGTAGAAAAAAAATAAACAAGAATTATTAAAAATGGCTTTCTCATAAAATTTTTATTTACAAGGTACTCAATAAACGCTAAATTTTAAATGGATAGTATCAAAATAAGTATTGTAATTTCTAATGCTGATGATGGGGGGAAGTACATTTGGATCGGTGGCACAAACGATAATTATAATAATGCGCAGTCGCAATTAAAGGAACCGCTGCAACTAAAAACCAAATTTCAAATGAATGAAAAAATTGTTTAGAAACAAGAAATAGAAAGCCAAAAGAAAAAATTAAAACCGGCAAAAGAGAA
>CAMBTV010000031.1 GCA_945870835.1 Chitinophaga pinensis | reverse complement strand
CAAGATCTTGAATTTACTATTCCAGTTGGTAAAACTGGAGACTGTTATGATCGCTTCTTGGTGCGTAATCAAGAAATGTGGCAAAGTTTAAGTTTGATTGGACAGGCCTATAAAAAGGTGCAGGAATTTAAAGGAGCCGAGTCAGAAGTTTTTCATGCAGATTCTCCAGCGTATTATTTGCCTGAGAAAAAGGATGTGTATTCTAAAATGGAGGCTTTAATCTATCATTTTAAAATTGTGATGGGCGAAACGGACATACCTGCAGGTGAATTGTATAGTTCGGTGGAAGGTGGAAATGGCGAGTTGGGATTCTACCTTATTAGTGATGGAGGTAGATCTCCGTATCGACTGCATTTCCGTAGACCTTGCTTTATTTATTATCAAGCTTTTCCAGAATTGGTGCAGGGTGGAATGTTGAGTGATGCAGTAATTACAATGAGTAGTTTGAATTTGATTGCAGGTGAATTAGATGCGTAATCTTTTTGTGGACTTAATTGAATTTTAAAATATAATACAATCAATAAAATTCATCAACTCTTTTGAGTGAAAATTATTATGATACAATTTTCTGAGGAAAAATTAAATAAGGTTAGCGAGATCATTCATCGCTACCCTGAGGGCAAACAAAAAAGTGCTTTGCTTCCAATACTTCACCTTGCACAAGATGAATTTGGAGGTTGGCTTGAAACGCCTGTAATGGATTATGTAGCTACTTTGTTGAATATTGAACCAATTGAAGTGTACGAAGTGGCTAGTTTTTATAGTATGTACAATTTAAAACCTGTTGGTAAATATTTATTTGAAGTTTGCCAAACTGGTCCTTGCATGATCAATGGAAGCGATGACATTATAGGGTACATAAAAACAAAATTGAATATTGGTGTAGGTGAAACTACTGCTGATGGATTGTTTACCTTAAAAACGGTGGAGTGTTTGGGTGCCTGTGGATATGCACCGATGATGCAGTTGGGTAAAACCTACCGCGAGCATCTTACCAAAGAGAAAGTGGATGCTATTGTAGCAGAGTGTAGGTCAAAGGCAAATTAAATAAATGGGAATAACCAACGCAATATTGAAAGTGAGGGAGCACAGGAAATCTGAAAAAGCGGAGGAGGTTAATTTTTTAGTGGATAGCGGTGCAGTGTATAGTTTGGTTCCAGGAAAAATTTTGGACCAACTAGAAATAGAGCCTTACAAGGAAATGAATTTTTCTTTGGCTGATGGTACTACCTTAAAGCGGAAAGTATGCAGTGCCTATTTTGAATTTGAGGGAGAAGGAGGTCCAGCACCGGTTATCTATGGAGAAGAGGGCGATGAACCCCTTTTAGGTGCAACCACCCTGGGGTCTTTCGGAATGGTGTTAAATCCCTTTACTAGATCCTTGCATCCAATGAGGATGTTGATGGCTAAATTGAAAAAATAAAAAATATAAGCTAACGGATTGTAATTAAATATGGCAAAGAAATTATTATTAGACAAAGTACATGTTCCTGGAATCCGGAGTTATGAAGTGTATCGGAAAGAAGGAGGATATCGTAGTGTTGAAAAAGCTTTTCGATTAACTCCAGCCGAAATTGTAGAAGAAGTAAAGTTGAGTGGATTAAGAGGCAGGGGTGGAGCAGGATTTCCTACGGGAATGAAATGGAGTTTTTTGGCCAAGCCAGAAGGAGTTCCGCGTTACTTAGTTTGTAATGCAGATGAGAGTGAGCCGGGTACATTTAAAGACAGATACTTGATGGAATTTATTCCACATTTATTAATTGAAGGAATGATAGTATCTTCCTTTGCTTTGGGAAGTAATGTGAGTTATATCTACATCCGTGGAGAATATGCTTGGATAACAGACATATTAGAAAGTGCCATAGCAGAGGCAAAGCAAAATGGTTGGCTTGGAAAAAATATTTTAGGAACTGGATTTGATTGTGAACTATATGTACAAAGAGGAGCAGGCGCCTATATTTGTGGAGAGGAGACCGCTTTAATTGAGAGCTTAGAAGGTAAAAGAGGTAACCCAAGAATTAAGCCTCCTTTTCCTGCGGTAAAGGGTTTATGGGATTGCCCCACTGTGGTAAACAATGTGGAGACATTGGCAGCAGTAGTTCCTATTATTAATGAAGGTGGAGAAGCTTATTCTAAAATTGGAGTGGGAAAAAGCACCGGTACTAAATTGATTTCTGCTTGTGGTAATATTAACAAGCCTGGTATTTACGAAATAGATATGACCATCTCAGTAGAAGATTTTATTTTTAGTGATGAGTATTGTGGAGGCATACCCAATGGGAAAAAATTGAAAGCATGTATTCCAGGTGGATCTTCTGTTCCAATATTACCAGCCAATTTATTATTGACTACCGCCAAAGGAGAGAAAAGGATGATGAATTATGAAGGCCTTAGTGACGGAGGGTTTGCTACAGGAAGTATGATGGGTAGTGGAGGTTTTATTGTGTTGGATGAAGATCAATGTGTCGTAAGAAATACCATGACGCTCGCAAGATTTTATCATCATGAAAGTTGTGGCCAGTGTAGTCCATGCCGTGAGGGAACGGGTTGGATGGAAAGAATTTTGAAAAAAATTGAATCAGGAAAAGGTGAAATGAAAGACATCGATTTGCTGTGGGATATACAAAGAAAAATAGAAGGCAATACCATCTGTCCTTTGGGTGATGCAGCAGCTTGGCCAGTGGCAGCGGCTATCCGTCATTTCAGAGATGAGTTTGAATGGCATGTGCTAAACCCAGATAAGTGTTTAACAGAAAATTTTGGGCTTAGACACTATGCAGATCCTATTCATGTAACGGTAACTGCTTAGTGATTAAAATAAATAGTTTAATAAAAATAACGCCTTGTTATTCTGGCGGAAAATTTTTTTATGGCAGACGAAATAAAAACTTTTAAAGTAACCATCGATAATATCACCATTGATGTGCCTGTAGGTACTACAGTGCTCAATGCTGCTCGTCAAATTGGAGGCGATGTGGCTCCACCTGCAATGTGCTACTACAGTAAGTTGCAAGGGAGTGGTGGAAAATGTCGTACTTGTCTAGTTGAAGTAGCAGCTGGATCTACGGCAGATCCTAGACCAATGCCTAAGTTGGTTGCTTCATGCCGTACTACAGTGATGGATGGAATGATTGTAAAAAATATTACGAGTGAAAAAGTGAAAGATGCTAGGGCTGGTGTAGTAGAATTTTTATTATTAAATCATCCATTAGATTGTCCAATTTGTGATCAAGCCGGTGAATGTCATTTACAGGATCTTGGCTACGAACATGGAAAAGCAGGAACTCGTTATGAGTTTCCAAGAAGAACATTTGAGAAAGAAGACATTGGTCCTTATATACAGCTGCACATGACAAGGTGCATACTTTGTTATAGATGCACTTATGTGGCAGACCAACTTACCGAAAAAAGAGTACACGGAATATTGGACAGGGGAGAGCACGCAGAAATTTCTACCTACATTTCAAAAGCAGTGGACAATGAATTTAGCGGAAACATGATTGATGTTTGTCCAGTAGGTGCACTCACAGATAAAACTTTTCGTTTTAAAAATAGGGTATGGTTTACTAAGCCAGTAGATGCTCATCGCAATTGTGATACGCCTGGATGTTGCGGTAATACTACCTTGTGGCTTCGTGGAGAGGAGGTGTATAGGGTAACAGCTCGCAAAGATGAATGGGGTGAGGTAAAGAGTTATGATGGTAAGCCTGGATGGATTTGCAATACTTGCCGATTTGATAAAAAGAAAACAAGTGATTGGACAATAGAAGGAATTACAAAAGTGAATAGACACTCTGTTATTTCTCAGGGTAAATATGATGGACTGGTTATGCCAAAAGAAACTATTCAGAAAGTAATGGGTGGACGTGAACCCAAATTACTAATGAATATTCATGATGAGAGTGAAGTGAATGATCCAAAAATTTATTTGAGTGAAATTAATGGACCGGCTCATTCTAGAAATTTTGAAAATTAATTGCGTGCGATTGAAGAAGCACAAAAAATATTTATTATAACGCATTATGTTACTATCAATTGGTTTGCCTTTAATTATTGAAAAATTTGTTTTGATTGTGATAGTGGTAATGTCCTCATTGGTAATTGCCATGTATGCAACCTTTGCTGAGAGAAAGGTGGCTGCTATCATGCAAGATAGAAGAGGACCCAATCGAGCAGGACCTTTTGGTTTATTACAACCGCTTGCGGATGGGTTGAAATTATTTTTCAAAGAGGAAATTATACCTAACCTATCTTCAAAGTTATTATTTATTCTAGGGCCTTGTCTAGCTATGTTGACGGCTATGATGACGGGCGCAGTGATTCCATGGGGTGACAAGGTTCATTTTTTTGGCAGGGATATTTCTCTTCAGATAGCAGATGTTAATATTGGAATTTTATATGTTTTTGGAGTGGTGAGTTTGGGTGTTTACGGGATCATGATTGGAAGTTGGGCTAGTAACAATAAATTTTCATTGATGGGAGGTTTAAGAGCTGCCTCACAAATTATTAGCTATGAATTGGCAATGGGCATTGCGTTAATTGCATTGTTGATGACAACAGGAACCTTGAGCCTTAAAGAAATTGTACAGCAGCAACAAGAGCATTGGTATAGTTGGAATATTATTAAGCAACCGCTAGGGTTTTTAATATTTTTGATTTGTGCATTTGCTGAATGTAACCGAACTCCATTTGATTTGCCGGAGGCAGAAAATGAATTGATTGGAGGATACCATACAGAATATTCTTCTATGAAACTGGGCTTTTATCTTTTCGCTGAGTACATCAATATGTTTTTAAGTAGCTCTGTGATGGTGAGTTTGTTTTTTGGAGGTTACGATATTCCATTTATAAATGACGCATCGCTAGCTGAAAATATTGGTACCAATTGGGTGGCATTAATTCATACGGCAGTATTTCTTTTTAAGGCTGCTTGTTTTCTATTTTTATTCATGTGGGTTCGTTGGACCATTCCTCGTTTCCGCTACGATCAATTGATGAACCTTGGTTGGAAAGTATTAATTCCATTGGCATTAATCAATATGTTGGCAACGGGAGCATTTATTTTATTACAGCAAAACAACTGGCATTTTTAATCATTAAAATATATTTGCGCATCGATTGTGATGCAAAAATTTAAAACATATGCAAGCATTAACCAACAGGGCCCAACAAGTAGAGCGCAAACCAATGTCATTATTGGAGCGTGCTTATTTACCGGCTATTTTTAGAGGAATGGCCATCACATTTGGTCACATGTTTAAAAAAAGACCTACCATCAATTATCCTGAGGTAAGGCGTCCATTTAGTCCAGTTTTTAGAGGGTTACACATATTGAATAGAGATGAAGAAGGTAGAGAAAACTGCACAGCCTGCGGTTTGTGTGCCGTTGCTTGTCCTGCAGAAGCCATAACAATGGAAGCTGCAGAAAGGTCTGCTGGTGAAGAGAAATTATATCGGGAAGAAAAATATGCAGCTAAATATGAAATAAATATGTTGCGCTGTATTTTTTGTGGTTTGTGTGAAGAGGCTTGTCCTAAAGATGCAATTTATTTAAGTGAAACTTTTGCTCCAGCAAATTTTCAGCGCAAAGGTTTTATTTATGGCAAGGATGATTTATTAATTCCTCATCCGATTACTGAACCAGAAGCACATGCGAAAGCGAAAGGCGGTAGAGTAAGTTTGAAATAGTTAATTACAAACATCTTCCTATCAAAAGGAAAGAATACAACGATATATGAGTGTAATAGAAATAATGTTTTGGTTTTTAAGTGTAATGGCCTTGGGTGCAGCTGTAATGGTGGTTGCTAGTAAGAGTCCTGTGTATAGTATATTATTTTTGATACTTACTTTTTTTGCTATTTCAGGTCATTATATTTTATTGAATGCTCAGTTTTTAGCTATTGTCAATATCATTGTATATGCCGGTGCAATCATGGTATTATTTTTATTTGTTGTGATGTTGATGAATTTAAATGCTGAATCAGAACCGCATCAAAAAAACAAATGGGTATTATACATTGGTGGTATTTCAGGAGGTAGCCTATTATTGGTTATTGTGGCTGCTTTAAAGAAAACAGTAGCAACTACTCAGTTGGTTCAGATGAATAATGGCGAAGTTGGTTTAATTAAAAATTTAGGAATAAAATTATTTACTGATTATGTATTTCCTTTCGAAATAAGCAGTGTTTTGTTTTTAAGCGCTATGATTGGTGCAGTGGTCATTTCAAAAAAAGAAGGATAAATATTAAATTAATAAAAGGATATGCCGGTATATTATTACATATTTTTAGCAGTTGCTTTATTCAGTATCGGAGTTATTGGGGTATTGATTCGTCGCAATGCAATTATAATATTCATGTGTGTGGAATTGATGTTGAATGCAGCCAATTTATTATTGGTCGCTTTTTCAAAAATGCATCATCAAGCAGCCATTAATACCAATTCTACAGCGGCTAGTGATGCGCAGGTATTTGTTTTTTTTATCATGGTAGTGGCTGCTGCTGAAGTAAGTGTGGGTCTTGCAATTATTGTAATGATGTATAGAAATACCCATTCAGTAGATGTAAATTTTTTAAACCGGTTGAAGAACTAAATTTTTTTTATCCTCGCTGAATAGGGTAAAAGGAATCTATTTTAATTTTTTTTTAATCAATACGCCTACTTTTTAAAAGAAGTAGTTAAAATTTCCCTTAGGGATTTGGGGCTTATGAATAACATAGTACAAATAGTTTGGCTGATACCCGTTTTACCGTTGATTGGTTTTCTTATCAATGGATTGGGTAGAAATAATTTATCCAAAACACTTTCTGGATTGATAGGAACTGCGGTGATACTTGCTTCTTTTTTAATTAGTGTATATGTTTTTTTGGGTGTTAAGGAAGGCAATACACATCTAATACATTATTTCGAATTCATTAATACCGGTTCCTTAAATGTGCATTTTGATTTTCAAATTGACCAGCTTTCTTCTCTTTTTTTATTGATAATAACAGGTGTTGGCTTTTTGATCCATGTATATTCTACCTCCTACATGCATGAGGAGCCTGCAAAAGATTTTGCGAAATATTTTGCTTATCTAAATCTTTTTGTGTTCTCCATGTTGTTGTTAGTGTTGGGGGGCAACTATATTATAATGTTTATTGGTTGGGAAGGCGTTGGACTTTGTTCTTACCTGTTGATTGGATTCTGGTTTAAAAATAATGATTACAATAATGCAGCCAAAAAGGCTTTCATTATGAATAGAATAGGAGATCTTGGTTTTTTACTTGCCGTATTTTGGTTGTTGTCTAAAGTAGGTACTGCTGATTATCACCAGGTGTTTAGTCAGGTAGATAAGTTATCAGCTTTTGATATTTCAGGAATTACCTTGCTTTTATTTGTTGGAGCTACTGGTAAAAGTGCTCAAATACCTTTGTATACTTGGTTACCAGATGCGATGGCAGGTCCTACTCCAGTGAGTGCATTGATTCATGCTGCTACCATGGTTACAGCAGGAATTTATATGATTGCCCGTAGTAATATTTTATTTACGATGGCTCCTCTTACTCAAACGGTAATTTCCATCGTTGGTCTTTTAACAGCCCTAATTGCTGCTACCATTGCTGTGAAACAAAATGACATTAAAAAAGTTCTAGCCTATTCTACTGTAAGTCAACTTGGGTATATGTTTGTAGGGTTAGGGGTGGGAGCCTATACTGGTGCAGTATTTCATGTGATGACGCATGCATTTTTTAAGGCTTTATTATTTTTAGGTGCGGGTAGTGTTATTCATGCAATGGGCGGAGAGCAGGACATGAGAAATATGGGAGGATTAAAAAAACAAATGCGCATCACCCATATTACTTTTTTATTGGGCTGTTTGGCGATTGCAGGGATGCCTCCTTTTTCAGGGTTCTTTTCAAAAGATGAAATTCTTGCAGCCGCATTTGCACACAATCCAATAATTTGGGTTGGAGGTGTTGTCGGCGCTTTGCTGACTGCTTTTTATATGTTTAGATTATATGCAATGACATTCCATGGTAAATTTAGGGGAACACATGATCAGGAACATCATCTGCATGAAAGTCCTGCTGCGATTACCTTGCCATTGGTAGTGCTAGCGATACTAGCGGTTGTAGGCGGATGGATTGGTATACCTGAGGTATTGATGCATGGAGGCCACCGATTAGAAACTTTTCTTGAACCTATTTTTGCCAATAGCAATCAAATAGCAGTTAAGCATGAATTATCTCACGCTACTGAGTATGCGCTAATGGGAGTGTCGGTGGGCGGTGCATTGATTGCTCTATTATTTGCTTGGAAAAAATTCAGTCAATATGAAAAAGTAGAAGTGAGCGAAACGGGTATTGGAAAAGTGATGGCAAATAAATGGTATGTAGATGAGTTGTATGATAAAATAATTGTACAGCCATTGCAGTCATTAGCAACTTTTTTCAATGAGGTCGTAGAAAAAAATATCATTGATGGCTTGGTAAATGGAGTGGGTAAGGCAGTTAATTATGGAAGTCGGCAAATTCGCTTATTGCAAAGTGGTTTGGTAGGTAACTATATATTGTTGATGGTGATAGGGATGTTGGTATTATTTATTATTCAATTGTTTTTATAAAATATATTTCTGATGTTTGGCAACTATATAACGATACCTCATTTACTGGTTCTCTTTCCTTTGCTCGCAGGAATAATTACTTTTTTTATTAAAAAGGAATCTACGGCAAAGGCATGGAGTTTACTGTCTGTTGTGATCACTTTGTTGATTTCTATAGCTAGTATTTATTTCCGCAATAATAAAGAATTGAGTGGCTTAACATATAATTACATGTGGTTGAAATCAATAGGATCTAGTATTTCATTGGCGCTAGATGGAATGGGAAGACTACTTACTTTTTTAACCGCATTTTCTTTTGTCATTATTTTGATTGCTAATTACAAATCGACCTATAAGAATGCAAATGTTTTTTATGGTTTGTTTTTATTAGCCCAAGCTGGATTGATGGGCGTATTTCTATCAACAGATGCTTTGTTGTTTTATTTCTTTTGGGAGTTGGCATTAATACCAGTTTATTTTTTATGCAGTTATTGGGGTGGTGAAAAAAGAATTGCTGCTACCTTTAAATTTTTCATTTATACTTTTGCTGGCTCTCTTTTTTTACTAGTAGGTATCATCTATGTTTATTTGCTTACAGGAGCTACACGCTATTCGGATCATAATTTTTCTTTGACTGCTTTTCGTGCGGTAGTTTTATATGCCAATCAACAAAACTTTTTGTTTTGGTTATTCTTCATTGCCTTTGCAATCAAGATGCCGATTTTCCCTTTTCATACTTGGCAGCCAGACACCTACGAGCAGGCGCCTACCTCTGTTACGATGATTTTAAGTGGGGTGATGGTAAAGATGGGTGTATTTGGATTGATAAGATGGGTTTTGCCTATTTTCCCAATGGCAGTCTTGAAATTTGACAACGTAGTGATTGGCTTATCAGTTATAGGAATGATCTATGCAAGTTTGATTGCCATCAAACAAGATGATTTAAAAAGGTTGGCTGCTTATTCTTCGATTGCTCACATTGGATTAATGTGTGCGGGTATTTTTTCAATGCAAACGGTCGCTTTGGAAGGAGTAGTGATACAAATGTTTGCCCATGGTATTAATATTATCGGACTTTGGATTGTAATTGAATTGATTGAAAGGCAGTTGGGAACAAGAAAAATTTCACAGTTAGGAGGATTGGCGCACAAGGCCCCTGTATTGACAATCTTATTGGTTATAATCGCATTTGCTAATATTGCATTGCCTCTTACGAATGCATTTGTTGGAGAATTTATGATGTTTAGTGGGTTGTTTAAATTTAATATTTGGTATGCTGCGGTGGCGGGACTAAGTATTATTTTGGCTGCGGTATATACTTTAAATATGGTTCAAAAAGTTTTCTATGGTGAAACCAATTCAATTACAGAATCTATGAAAGAAATTTCATGGAATGAAAAATTGGTATTGATGGTAATCGTTGTCATGATTTTTTTGACGGGGGTATTTCCTCAACCACTTTTTGAACTAACCAAAATATCGGTAGCACCAATTTCAACAATATTTAAATAATACAAATTATTCCGTCGAATCGGGAGAGCAAAAAATATGAATGCAATCTTATTAACAGCAATTTGGGGTATCATAATGATGTTTGGAGGTGTATTCTTCAAAAGCAAGCAGACTCCTAAATACTGGGCTATTGCAGGCTTGGTACTAATTATTATTTCAAATTATGTTGAACTTACAACAGGAGCATCTTTTTTCGATATTGATACTAAGTTCATGCTTTCTTTCAATAGCTTTAATTTAACTTTTATAACAATTGCTTTAGTTAGTACTTTATTATATTTTTTATTGAGTGGCAGTGATATCGAAAAGGTAGGAGATAACGTGTCTGAATATTTCGCATTGATATTTTTTGTTTTATGCGGCGTTTGTCTTTCTGCAACCTACAATACTTTATTAATATTATTTCTAGGAATAGAAATCATGTCTATCCCACTTTATATTTTAACCGGATCTGATAAAAGAAATTTGAAAAGCAACGAAGCTGCATTGAAATATTTTTTGATGGGAGCGTTTTCTACTGGTATCATGTTAATGGGTATTGCTTTTATTTATGGAGGAAATAGCGAAGGTTCTTTTTTTATTAGTAACATCAATATTGGCGAAGGAAAGATGCCTGTTTTGATTGCAATTGGTATGGTATTTATGTTGATTGCCTTATCCTTTAAAGTGTCTGCTGCTCCTTTTCATTTTTGGACTCCCGATGTTTATGAGGGGGCACCTACGGTTTTTACTTCTTTTATGGCTACCGTGGTTAAGATTGCAGGATTTATTGCATTTATTCGTTTATTTGAAAACTCATTTGGAAAGGTTCAGGCTCAATGGCAGCTACTGATTTCGGTGATCACCGCTGCTACACTTTTCATTGGCAACCTTACTGCAGTATTTCAACAGAGCGTTAAAAGAATGCTAGCTTATTCAAGCATTGCTCAAGCAGGATTTATGTTGCTAGCTGTTTTTGCTTTGAATACTACTGCCATGCAGGGCTTAATTTTATATTCTGCTGCTTATAGTTTTGCTACGATCGGCCTTTTTGCAATATTGATCAGGATGTATGATTACACGATCGATGGCTTTAATGGATTGGCAAAAAGCCAGCCCGTATTAGCGGTTACTGCTACTATATTTTTATTGTCATTAACAGGTATCCCACTAACTGCTGGGTTTCAAAGTAAATTTTTAATGTTGGTAGCAGCCATTCGTGACGGACATCATCATTGGCTAGTATTTTGGGCAATCATTTGCGCAGCAGTGAGTGCTTACTATTATTTTAAAATAATCCAGGCAATGTTTTTTAAGGAAGCTGCTCAGGATATTCAAGACCATGGTTCTATTGCTGTAGGCGCTAGTATCACCACTGGATTTAAAGTACTTTTAATTCTAACAGCCATCTTAATTATATTATTAGGAATATTCCCTTCCTTGATTACTGATTCGATTCGTTTTTTATTTCATTAATAAATAGTATTTTTTGGAGAGAATTGGGATTTTTTTGAATTTATTTTTATGTATAAAAATTCCGATAATTAACTTCCCCAAGCGATTTATGTATTGTTAATTACCGCTTATAATCTTTTTTTCATGTGTATACTATTTCGGAATTAACTTTATAATGAATTAAATTTTCATGAAGACAGCAGACTCCATAATACTTTCATACAATACCATTAAAAGTAACCGTTTAAGAACAGCGATTACGGTAATTATTATTGCCTTGGGTATAATGGCTTTAATAGCTATTATTACTGCTGTGGAAGCCGTTAATCAAAGCCTTACAAAGAGCTTTTCTACGATGGGTGCTAATGCATTTAGTATTCGTTTTAGGGAGCGTAATATTCAATTCGGCGGCGGACCCAATCGTCAAGAAGCCAAAAAATCATCTCGAAAATCGTTGGTCGTAAAAAAGTCTAATGAGGGAAAAGTGATCACTTATATTGAGGCCAGAGCTTTTAAAGAGCGGTATCCTTTTCCAGCAATGGTAGGCATTGGATTACCAGGACCAGGGGGAGTTATTGTTAATACGGATTCAAAAAAAACAAATCCAGATATACGGGTTCTAGGCGGAGATGAAAATTATTTACAATTGAATGGTTATGAATTGTCTGATGGAAGGGATTTTAATGAATCCGATGTTGAATCTGGAAGAAGTGTTTGTATTATTGGAAATGTAATTGCTCAAAAATTGTTTGGTGAAAATACCCAAAGAGCTCTTGATAAAATCATTAGCGTATCCAATACAAAGTACCGAGTGATTGGTATTTTGAAAGATAAGGGTAGTAGTGCTTTTATGAATTCTGATAAAGTTGTTATAACCACTTATAATAATATAAGAAGAATGTTTGGTTTTGAAGGAAAGTCTTACAATATTGCTGTGATGGTTAGTGATTTAAAAATGATGGAGGTCGCTATCGGGGAGGCAAAAGGGACCTTTAGGCCTGTCCGAAAGTTGGATATTAAGGAAGATGATAATTTTTATATTGACCAAAGTGACAGCATCGCCCAATCTTTGATGAAAAATTTAGGTTTTTTAAAATATGCCACTTTGGCTATTGCCTTAATTACGCTGATTGGAGCGGCTATAGGTTTGATGAATATTATGTTAGTTGCTGTAAATGAACGTACTAAGGAAATAGGGCTTATCAAGTCCTTGGGCGGTAAGGCCGCAGAGGTAAGGGCTCAGTTCCTATGGGAATCTATTTTAATAAGTCTAATGGGGGCCTTTGTAGGCATCATTTCGGGTATTTTATTTGGAAATATTGTTGCTGTTATTCTTAAAACAGGTTTTGTTATCCCTTGGCTTTGGATTTTGATTGGGGTGGTGGTATGCTCTATAGTAGGCCTTTTAGCCGGACTTTACCCAGCCCATAAGGCATCCAAACTCGATCCGATTGTGGCTTTGCGTTATGAATAGAAATTCCTCAAATCTTTCCTTTTGTGGTAGATTGAATTTAATATTTTTTTAATATTCACCTACTATTATTAATTAAGTTTTAATTTTTTTTTAGCTAAGTTGTTTCATTCAAATATTTAATTAACTTGTGCCTCAACAAAATATTTCTATTTATCATTTGATTGTAGGAATAGTTTTTTTGCTTAGCATTGTAAAACGAAATTTTTTTAAAAACCAATTTTCAAATTAACACACAAAAAACGAACGTTATGGCAGAAACAAAATCAACTGCAAATGTAAAACCATCTACATCAGTACAAGTAAAGAAGTCTAGTAATGCGATCTCATGGATTGCCCCATTGGTTTGTATCATTGTTGGATATGCTTTCTGGAGATTTATTTTAGGAGACGCATCTGGGTTTAATAAACCAGCCTCTGGTGCATTCTGGCCATCTCATGAAGGTCCAAAAGGCGCATTAAGTAAAATGTATTTAGGAGGTATCATTGTACCAGTACTTATTGGTTGCCTTTTGATCGTTGTTACTTTTGTAATCGAAAGAATGTTAACTATCACTAGAGCAACTGGAACTGGAAGCAATGCTGATTTTGTTCGTAAAGTACAATATCATCTAGCTAACAAAAATGTAGATGCTGCTTTATCAGAATGTGATAAACAAAAAGGATCTGTAGGAAATGTAATGAAAGCTGGATTACATCGTTATAAAGAGATGATTAGTAATACAGAATTATCTACTGATCAAAAAATAATGGCAATTCAAAAAGAAGTAGAAGAAGCTACCTCTTTAGAATTACCTATGTTGGAAAAAAACTTGGTTTTCTTATCAACCCTTGCTTCTGTTGCAACCTTGATTGGATTGTTAGGAACGGTGGTAGGTATGATTAAGGCGTTCTCTGCACTTGGAGAAGATTCAGGTGGTGGTGCTGCAGCAACTCAATTGTCTGTTGGTATCTCTGAGGCCTTGTATAATACTGCCTTAGGTATTGGTACATCAGCATTGGCTATTATATTTTATAATGTTTTCACTACACGTATTGATGGAATCACCTACGGTATTGATGAGTCAGGTTTTACATTAACGCAAAGTTTTGGTTCACTTTACAAATAATTTGTACAGTGATTTCAATTATTTAGCATCCAATAGTAAAACAATAAAAATATTTTAAAATGCCAAAAGTTAAATTACCAAGAAAGAGTACAGCGGTGGATATGACTGCGATGTGTGATGTGGCTTTTTTGCTGTTGTCCTTTTTTATTCTGGCAACCAAGACCAAACCACCTGAAGCGGTAACTGTAGTTACACCTTCTTCTATATCTACTAGAATAGCTAAGGATGATGCCATATTGATTACTTTAAACAAAGAGGGTAAAGTATATCTGATGTTGGGTGACAGGGCTAAGAAGCAAGCAATTCTTGAAGATATTAACACAACAAAGGCTCTAGGGTTGACACCAGAAGAAATGACGAAGCTTAGAAAGATGGAATTTTACGGAATGCCATTTAATAAGATGAAAAGCATGTTACAATTGGAAACTCCCATGGAACCAAAGCAAATGGAAGGTATACCTGTTGGAGACAGTCTGAACAATGAGTTATCTGATTGGGTAGGAAGTGTGGTAAGGTCATATTCAGGTGAAAGTATGGATAATCTGAATTTGCTAGTGAAGGGAGATAACGCTGCAAAATATCCAACCTTTAAATTCATCAAAGATGCGTTTAAAAGAAATGATATTTTCAAGTTCAAGATTGTAACTAATCCAGAAGGTGTTCCAGTTGATTCAGAATTGGCTTTGAACCCTCCAAAAAAATAACAATAACCCAACGTTTGCCTCCTAGTAAAATGGGAAGCAACTTAAAACTACCGATATGGCAGAATTGGATACATCGTCCGGTGGCGGACATAAAAAAGGGCCTGGCGTAAAAAAGGCCAAAAAGGCGAGTACCAGAGTTGACTTGACACCAATGGTGGATTTGGGATTTCTATTGATTACATTCTTTGTTTTTACAACAACCATGAGCACGCCTACAGCGATGTCTATGAATGAACCAAAAGAAGATCCTAACAACCAGTTGAAAGTTAAAAATTCTGGTGCAATGACTTTGTTATTGGGAAAAGATGATCAAGTATATTATTATTTCGGTGAGTTGTCTCCTACAGAAGCGTCTAGTCAGTTTAAAAGCAGCAATTTCAAAGATATTCGTCAGGTTATTCTCGACAAAAAGAAGGCAACTCCCATTGGAGATTTGATGTACATCATTAAATCAGATAAGGAAGCTACCTTTAAAAATGCGATTGATATCTTAGATGAAATGGCGATCAGTGCGGTTCCTCCAGGGCACTATGCTGAGGTGGAAATGAGTGACACAGAAGCTCAATTAATTAAACTGACAGAAGATGCAAATGGCATTAAATAATTTATGTAATTGGTTACGTTTTAATCTAACTAATAAAGTCTTTAACAATGGAAATAAATAAAATTTTAACTGCCGACATCCTCGATATTATTTTCGATGGAAAAAATAAGCAGTACGGAGCTTATGATCTTCGGAAAACCTATAATAGCCGTTTAAAGAACGCCGTCATTATTACTATTTCATTGGTATTGTTGGCTTTTCTCGGAACTATTTTATCCGATTATATATCAAAAAATTCTAAGGTTGAAATAGAGGTATTGGATACCCAGATGGCAGAAGTAAAGAAAAATGATGCTCCTCCACCACCTCCTCCACCTCCTCCTCCAAAGGCACCACCACCACCCGAAATTAATCAGGTGAAATTTACCCCTCCAAAGATTGTGAAAGATGAAGAGGTGAAAGAAGATGAGAAGATTGAGGAAATTAAAGAGGATCAGGTAATCAGTACCAAAACGGTAGAAAGTGACAATAAAACGCAAATTGTTGCTCCTGTTGAGGACAAAGGAACTCAGATAGTAGAAGCACCTAAAGCGGATGATGAGGACAAGGTTTTTACGAAGGTAGAAAACGAAGCTCAATTTCCAGGTGGTACTGCAGCATGGGTAAGATATCTTCAGAAAAACCTAAATGCGAATACTCCTGTTGACAACGGTGCACGTTCAGGAACTTATCAAGTAATTGTTAAGTTTATTGTGAGCAAAGACGGATCTATCAGTGAGGTTCAGCCCGAAACCAAGCATGGTTACGGAATGGAAGAAGAAGCAATCAAGATTATTAAGCGTGGTCCAAAATGGACTCCAGCACTTCAAAACGGTAGAAATGTAAATGCCTATCGTCGTCAACCGATTACTTTTGTTGTGGAAGAACAATAAGAATTAATTTAAATTTTCAAATCCCTCTACAAAAAAGTAGAGGGATTTTTTTTACTTAAAAATTGCCTCTTTGATTTTGATTCTTTCGATTTCAGAGATGGTATCTTTGTTACATGTTACAGAAAATCTCCAATTGGGATGACACCATCGTTGCACTGGCTACACCGCCGGGAGTAGGAGCTATTGGTGTAATTAGAGTAAGCGGTAAAAATGCTTTTGGTATAGCCAACGAATTATTTGCCTCTAAAGATCTTACGAATCAAAAGTCCCATTCTATCCATGTTGGGATGCTGAGCGATGAAGGATTGAATATTGACGAAGTGGTAGTTTCATTGTTTAAAGGACCTAAGAGTTATACTGGCGAAGATGTAATTGAAATTGGTTGTCATGGTAGTCCATATATTCAACAACAGATTATAGAAGCTTGTATTCGAAGAGGAGCTCGTATTGCTAAACCAGGTGAATTTACCCAGCGAGCATTTTTGAATGGCAAGTTGGATCTTACTCAGGCAGAAGCGGTAGCAGATTTAATAGCGAGTAACACAGCGGCATCGCAAAAAACTGCCTTGCATAATATTCGTGGTGGATTTAGTATCGTGTTAAAGGAATTGCGAGAGCAGCTAATTGGGTTTTCAGCATTGATAGAATTAGAACTTGATTTTAGTGAGGAAGATGTTGAATTTGCTGATCGTGCCAAATTTGATGCAATTCTTCAGTCGGCCCAAATTACCACCCAGCAATTGTTGGAGTCTTTTCAATTGGGAAACGTTATAAAGAATGGCGTCAGTGTTGCCATCATTGGTAAACCCAATGCAGGAAAAAGTACTTTGCTCAATACTTTACTAAATGAAAACAGGGCAATTGTAAGTGAGATCGCTGGTACTACTAGAGATACGATTGAAGAGCTGATTAATATCAAAGGAATTTTATTTCGATTGATAGATACCGCTGGCATTCGACAGGATAGCAAAGATGTAATTGAATTGGTAGGGATAGAAAAGAGTTTAGAGAAGATGAAGGAAGCGGATGTTGTTTTGTACATTTTTGATGTGAATGAAATGAACTCTGCTGAATTAGTTGAGCTAGAGAAAGAATTTAAAAAGTCGAATAAGAAATATGTATTGGCTGGTAATAAGTCAGATATTGCTGCGGACGGGGTAGTAGAAAAATATGATTCTGTGAAAAAGATTTTTCCGATATCTGCCAAAAATAAAATGGGGATTGAGCAGATCAAGGATGCATTATTTGACTCCACTGTTGGAGAGATACCAGTCTCTGAAAATGTGGTAGTAACCAATGCTCGCCACTACGGCGCCTTGCAGCAGGTTAATCAATCACTGACAGATATAAAACAAGGACTAGATTCGGGTAGAGCTTCTGATTTGGTGGCTTTGGATATTCGTCGTTGTTTGCATTATATTTCAGAAATCACAGGCGATATTTCTAACGAAGATGTGTTGGATTTTATTTTTTCTAAGTTTTGCATCGGGAAATAGGCTTCCTAAGCCTATGCACTTCTTAATCCCAAGTAGCATAACTTTATTAGTACTAATATAATTTATCATTTTTTAGAAAAGCCCTGGATTGGATAATCTATCTTTTTGATACTTTAATCCATCTTTTTAAACAATTACAATTATATTTTTAGTTTAATAATTAATATTTCATTAAATTTAATAATTAATATTTCACCCTAAATCATAAATAATTATGTCAAATAACAGAGGTGTTGCCTACATTAAACCTGGGGTAGTACAGGTGCAAAATATTGACTTTCCCAAATTGGAACTTGGAAAAAGAAAGTGCAATCATGGTGTGATTTTAAAAGTAATCTCTACCAACATTTGTGGAAGTGACCAACACATGGTACGTGGCAGAACCACGGCACCCGAAGGCCTGGTGCTTGGCCATGAAATTACCGGCCAGGTAATAGAAGCCGGTAGCGATGTAGAATATATTCACGTAGGGGACATTGTTTCTGTGCCCTTTAACATTGCCTGTGGGCGATGTCGCAATTGTAAGGAAGGTAAAACCGGTATTTGTCTGAACGTAAATCCTGCAAGGCCTGGAGCTGCCTACGGATATGTGGATATGGGGGGATGGGTTGGCGGACAGGCTGATTATGTAATGGTTCCTTATGCAGATTTCAACCTTTTGAAATTTCCGGATAAGGACCAGGCAATGGCTAAAATAAGGGATTTGACTTTATTGTCTGATATTTTTCCAACTGGTTACCATGGAGCGGTTACCGCAGGCGTGGGGCCGGGTTCGGTGGTTTATATAGCAGGAGCTGGACCCGTTGGTTTGGCTAGCGCAGCCTCTTGTCATTTGCTGGGCGCAGCAGTAGTAATTGTTGGCGATATGATTCCTGAGAGGTTGGCCCAGGCCAAAAGCTTTGGGTGTGAAACCATCGATCTTAGAAACGATGCTAGCCTTGCTGACCAGATTGCACAAATTGTTGGGATTCCTGAAGTAGATGCAGCCGTGGATTGCGTTGGTTTTGAAGCCAGAGGACATGGGCATGATTGTGGACATGAACACCCTGCAACTGTATTAAATGCAGCAATGGAAATCACCAAAGCCGGCGGATCAATCGGAATTCCCGGTTTGTATGTCACCGGTGATCCCGGTGCTGTAGATGAAGCCGCCAAATTAGGAAACCTGCGTATCAGAATCGGGCTGGGTTGGGCAAAGTCCCATTCGTTTCATACGGGACAATGCCCTGTAATGAAATATCACCGCCAGTTGATGCAGGCTATTTTTTATGATAAAATTCAAATTGCAAAAGCTGTAAATGTAGAGGTAATATCTCTGACAGACGCTCCAAGAGGATATCAGGATTTTGACAAAGGAGCAGCAAA
>CAMBTV010000030.1 GCA_945870835.1 Chitinophaga pinensis | reverse complement strand
AATTCCTAGCTTTCTTGCTTCATAGCTACAACTCGCTACCACTCCCCTTTCTGAGCCGCCAACAAAAACTGGCTTCCCTTTCAACGAAGGATCATTCAACACCTCTACGGACACAAAGAATGAGTCGAGATCAAAATGAGCGATGATGCGTTGCGGGGTATTTTCCACCATTTAAATTGACAGATTGAATGAACTTGGCAAAGAGAATGAAATTAATTAGTCGACTTTCAAAAAGTTATATCTGAGATTTCCTTTGGAATATAATGCTTTTACTTTTTTGCCTTGATGCAAAAAAGTAACAAAAAAAATCAATCCGCCGCGGCGGATGATATTTAATATTTCTAGCACTTTTTATTAGAGGGCGTTCAAATAACTATTATGTCAAATTTTCTTATCCGACTTTTTGAGGGTCAACTAATTATCCTGTAGGATCATACTTACCTATAAATATCTAATAATCCATCCGGAAGCGTAACAAAAATTTTTCGATTCTTTTGATCTATTTTATCAAGCGACTCTTCATGAATGGGAATCAGTGCTTCTTTACCATCTAATAAAATTGCGCAAAGAATTTGATGAGGCTGTTCTATCACTTCAATAATTTCTCCTAAATCTTGCTCTTCGTTGATGAGGTGAAAACCAAGCATAGAAATGGGAGAAGCTTTTGCAGCAAATTTTTTAAAATCTTCTTCTGTAATCCAAACTTCTTTCGGCGTAAGTTTACGGGCAGTCTCCATCGTGTCGACCTCTTCTAGTTTTACAAAAATTTCCTTGTCATTTTTTATATTGGTAGAAGAAATAAAATAGGGCATGAAATTATCTTTGCCTTGTTCTATAAAAATAGTTTCAAGTCCCTTAAGGGCTGTTTTATTTCCAAGACTATGTTGCAAAACTAGCTCGCCTTTTAAGCCAAAACTCGCTGCCAATTTTCCTATTTTAAAATACTGACTCATACGATTGCAAGGTAAGCCATTGGTACAAAAAAAGTATAAAAAAAGTAGTTCGGGAAATAGTGAATAGGACAGTTCTTGATTTTGGTGAAATGAATTGGGCAAAAAAAAGCAATTTCGAAAAATCGAAATTGCTAAAAGAATTAAGAGAACAGCTATATTATTCTGCTGCTTTAGTTTCTTCAGTAATAGGAGCTTCTTGAGCTTCAACAACAGTCGCTTCAACAGCTACTGCTACCGAAACTTCTTGAGCATCAACAACAGGAACTTCAACAGCTACTGCTACGGGTGCTTCTTGAGCTTCAGCAACAGGTGCTTCAACAGCTACTGCTACCGGTGCTTCCGCTACCTTGCGAACTACTGGTTGATTACGGCTATCCGAACGAGCCTTTTTGTGGGCTCCTTGGCGCTTTGCAACCTGTGCATCATGCTCTGCACTCCATGTAGTGAATTTTTTCATTGCAACTGCTTCATCAAACAGTCCCAAACCAACACCTCTCAACAAATGCTTCAAGAACAATACTCCTTTGAAAGAAAGGATACGACGTACAGTGTCAGTAGGCTGAGCACCTTTGTGTAACCAATCCAATGCCTTTTGACGATCAATCTGCACAGTTGCAGGAACAGTCAAAGGATTGTAAGTACCAAGTTTCTGAATAAATTTGCCATCACGTGGGCTACGGGCATCTGCTACTACGATGAAGTAGAAGGGTCTCTTTTTGGACCCATGTCTTTGCAGTCTCATTTTTACAGCCATAAAAAATAGAAATTTTTTGGGGTTGTTAACTAAAAAGGGTTTCTTTAATCTTCCTTAAAAAAGGAATGCAAATATAAACTTCTAAAACCCAATATCCAAATCCAAATTTATAAGAACTAAAGCTATTGGGCTAAAAAAGAGAAAAATTGAAAGAAAATGGCATTTTTCTAAAAAAGTCCTAGTGTTCAAGGGGGGATAAAAATTACCTCCTACCCATTCCTGGCATATTACCCATGGGCATCTTATTCATCGTTTTCATCATACCTTTCATTTGCTCAAACTGCTTCAAAAATTTATTCAATTCAACTATATCTTTTCCGCTGCCCTTAGCAATCCTTGTTTTACGACTGGGACTAATAATATCTGGGTTACGTCTTTCCTGCAATGTCATTGAATTAATCATGGCCTCAATACCCTTAAAAGCGTCATCATTGATATCGGCATCTTTAATTTGTTTTCCTACACCAGGTATCATTCCCATCAAATCCTTGAGGTTACCCATTTTTTTTATCTGTTGCAATTGGGTTTTAAAATCTTCAAAATCAAATTGATTTTTACGAATCTTTTTTTCAAGTTTAGCCGCTTCTGCAGAATCAAATTGCTCTTGTGCTCTTTCAACCAAGCTTACGATATCACCCATACCAAGAATTCTCTGAGCCATCCTGTCTGGATAAAATACATCTAGTGTATCCATCTTTTCGCCACTACTCACAAACTTAATAGGCTTGTTAACGGTATACTTAATTGATAAGGCAGCACCACCTCTAGTATCTCCATCCAACTTGGTAAGCACTACTCCGCTAAAATCAAGCCGTTCATTAAAAGCAGCGGCAGTGTTTACTGCATCTTGTCCAGTCATACTATCTACCACAAATAATATTTCTTGTGGATTGATAGCATTTTTAATGTTGGCGACTTCATTCATCATTACCTCGTCTACTGCCAAGCGTCCGGCAGTATCAATGATAATTACATTCTTATTTTTAGACTTGGCTTCTTTAATTGCATTTTGCACAATGCTCAATGCATCTTTATTTTCTCGCTCACTAAAAACATCCACTCCTATTTGACCACCCAATACTTCCAACTGATCAATTGCCGCAGGTCTATAAATATCTGCTGCAACCAGCAGGGGAGATTTACCTTTTTTTGTTTTTAAATAATTAGCCAACTTACCACTAAAAGTTGTTTTACCACTTCCTTGCAATCCTGCAATTAAAATAATGGAGGGATTGCCACTGATATTAAATTCACTTTCTTTTCCTCCCATCAATTCGGTCAACTGATCTTGTACAATCTTTACCATCAACTGACCCGGACTAACAGCAGTCAGCACTTTTTCGCCGAGTGCTTTTTCTTTAATGGTGTCTGTAAATTCTTTAGCAATTTTATAATTTACATCCGCATCTACCAAAGCCCTTCGGATATCCTTTACGGTATTGGCAATATTGAGTTCAGAAATTCTTGCCTGTCCTTTAATATTTTTAAAGGCAGCTTCTAACCTTTCACTTAACGTATTAAACATGTTCACTTTTTATAAGGTGTGCAGTAACAAAGAAGTGAACTAAAAAAGTTCACTTCCTTATTTTTTGCAAATGTATGAAATCTTTAGGCACCTAAATAGCCTCTTAAATGCTTACAACGTGAAGTAGATCTCAATCGAGTGATCGCTTTGTCTTTAATTTGTCGAACCCTTTCTCTGGTAAGACTATATAGCTCGCCAATATCCTCTAAACTGAGTGGATGATCAACCCCAATTCCAAAGAAGAAGCAAATCACTTCCTTTTGACGATCGGTCAATGTACTGAGCGAACGCTCTATTTCAACTGTCAACGAAACTTTAAATGTCTGGTGCATATCGGTACTTTCCGTGTTGGGATTTTCCAATATATCCAAGAGTGACCCCTCTTCACCATCTGCAAAAGGCTGGTCCATACTGATATGCCTTGCTGCAGAACTGATGGAAGCAGCCACTTCTTCTGTTTCTAAATCTAATAAATTGGCAATCTCCTCTGCTGTAGGCTCTCGCTCATATTCTTGCTCCAACTGCGAAAAAGCTTTACTAATTCGATTGGAAAGACCCACTTTATTTAATGGCAATCTCACAATTCTTGACTGCTCCGCCAAAGCTTGCAGTATGCTTTGTCTAATCCACCAAACTGCATAAGAAATAAATTTAAATCCCCTCGTCTGATCAAATCTTCCGGCTGCTTTGATTAAACCCAGATTGCCTTCATTTATTAAATCTGGTAGTGTTAAACCCTGATTTTGATATTGCTTAGCAACAGACACTACAAACCGCAAATTTGCCTTGGTTAATTTGTCCAACGCGCGTTGATCCCCCTTTTTAATAAGTACAGCAAGCTTTACCTCCTCTTCCGGAGAAATTAACTCCACTTTACCAATTTCTTGAAGATACTTTTCTAAACTCTGGCTTTCACGGTTGGTGATGGATTTGGAGATTTTCAGTTGGCGCATACTCATACTCGTAATTTTTAAGGTGATTTTTAAAAATGGTAAATATTACATTTTACAAACATATTTAAATTATTTCTAATTTAAATAAATATTTAATACGTTATTTTAAAAATAATAATTTAATAAGGCTTAGAATAGCCTATATCCAGAGTGTAATCAAAACAATATGTGAAGATTTAGCGTTATTAGATAAAATAATTTTGATACACCGTTTATTTTGTTATTATTGCACTATTCTATAGAATTTAAACTAGTCAGATGAGTAAGAAAGTTTTGTATACACTGGAATACCCGGTTAGATGTTCTCCAGGTATATTGTATGATTTTTTAAGTACCCCTGCAGGATTACAGGAATGGTTTGCTGATAAAGTGGATGAAAGAGATGGAATATTCAGTTTTTCTTGGAATGGATCTGATGAACAGGCAGAATTAATGGAAGGTGAGGAAGATAAATATATTCGTTACCACTGGTTACATGCGCCAAAGGATGAATATTTCGAATTTGCAATTGAAAAATCTGAAGTAACCAATCAGACTATTTTAATCGTAAAAGATTTTGCAGATAAGAAAGATATTAAAGACCAGAGCCAACTATGGGAATATCAAGTAAAAGATCTTTTCCATCGCTTGGGAAATTAATTTTTCAATAACTCCATCAATTCGGTAAAATGATATTCTATAAAAGCCGGAACGGATTGCCATTGGTCTAATGGAATTGAAATCCCTATTTTGAAAAAATTATTCTTGTGAATAATCTCTTCAAATTCAGTAGCCGAATAATTTTTTAATAGTCGATAATTATCCGCCTCAAAATGATGCTCCCAAGGTCCTGAGTGAATGCATAAATAATAACTATTTTGCTGCAACCAATTAAAATTACTTTTTAAAATAGGTAGCGCATTTTCTTTGATTGCCCCAGATAGATGTAGGTTGATGCTAAAAAAATTTCCCCACCAAAAAAATGTACGAATGGCAAGTGTATCATTGGCTTTAAAATATCTGGGATAATCTAACATCACATAAGGAAGCCCCCGATAATTTTCTCCCCTTGATATTTTAGGACTGCTTTCGGCAACAATAGTAGGCAGCATAGATTTATTGTGCATTGTGTGCTTTTGCATCTTTTGGGAAAGTTCACCCATCAGAAAATATACCTTATCGATCACTATTTTTTTTGCAAGGATCCAGTCTTTATTACAAACCAGCTCCAGTTCACCAGAAGAAAGAGATAATTTTATAGCGTCATTCATGAGAGATACAAGTTAGCCATTCAAATTTAAATAATGCCAATTGGCTATGGTGTAAATTGTACATAGATTTGTACTTTCTTGTATTATTTTAATTCTAGGAAATAAATAATCAAGCAGCAATTGTTTAAAAATTTCGTCTTAGCGGATAGGATATATGATAAAAAAAATAGACAAACTGATTCTCAAATCTTTCATCGGTCCATTTATTGCGACTTTTTTTATCGCATTTTTTGTATTGATGATGCAAAGTCTATGGAAATACATTGACGACCTAGTGGGTAAAGATCTTGACCTACTTACCATCGCAGAATTTTTATGGTATGCAAGCGCTTCGCTGCTCACACTTGCAATGCCGATAGCTATTTTAATTTCGTCTATCATGACATTGGGTAATTTGGGTGAAAGCTTTGAATTGGTTGCCATCAAATCATCTGGAATTTCACTCTTACGATTTTTACTACCGCTTACACTTGTGTCTATTATACTGTGCGGAATCACATTCCTATTTGCCAACTATGTTATTCCTTATGCCAACCTAAAATTTAAAACACTTTATTACGATATCACCTATAAAAAACCTGCCATCGATTTAAAACAAGGCACTTTTTACAATTATATTCCAGGGTATTCCATAAAGGTGGGCAAAAAAGACAAGGACGGAAAAACTATTCACAATGTATTGATCTATGAACAACAACCCTACCTACAAGACAATAGTATCACTGCCGAAAAAGGAATTATGGGATTTTCGGATGACAAGAAATTCCTTGAATTTACACTCTACAATGGTTACAGGTACCAAGAACGTGGAAATACATCAGACAGCAGCACAGAATTTATTCAGCTAGGATTTAAAGAATATAAGAAAATATTTGACCTGACTTCAATGCAAATGCTCAATACACCCGACAGTATTTTTAAAAATGATTACAAAATGTTTAACATTCGTCAGCTCAATACATCCATTGATTCTCTGACAAAATTAAAAGACAGTACAGGCAAAAAAGTACGAGTTGAAGCAAATGAACAATTCCACTACCGAAACCAACCCGACAGCAATTGGAATAAAGCGATACCCGTAAAAAAATCAATCAAAAACTTTTCTGATCTACTTCCAGATTCAGCCAAATTTATGGTACAAAACCTCTCCATCAACGTCGTCAATACATTAAAAAATACTTATCAATATTCAGGAGTAGAATGGGATAACAGAAGAAGAGAATTAAGAAATAATCAAATTGAATGGCATCGGAAATTTTCTCTTTCACTCGCCTGCTTAGTTTTATTTTTTATCGGAGCACCTCTCGGGTCTATTATCAGAAAAGGTGGTCTAGGAATGCCACTGGTTGCAGCTATTGTGCTTTTTCTTTTATTTCACTTACTTAATATGTTTGGTGAAAAATTTGTAAAAGATGATATCCTTTCACCGATAGTAGGCATGTGGCTTTCCATATTGGTGCTAGCCCCATTAGGAGCGCTTCTAACTTATAAAGCGATTCATGATTCTCAGTTGTTTAATAAAGAATTTTATTTCAGACTTTTAAAATCCTTCAAAGGTTTTATTGAATCTGGTTTAAATAAAATACCCCTTCGAAAAAAATAATATAGTAAATTTATGAGGTAGCTATTTATTCTACTTTTGTATTCTATTAATTTAACCAATCAAAAAAAATTATCACCGCTTAAGTAATTAGGCTTAAAAATAAAAGGAGAAATTATGAAAGAAAATTCTAGAAGAAATTTTATACAAAAGTCTGCAAAAGCAGGAATGGCTACTTTGATAGCAATGCCTTCTATCAGCTCAGCAATGGCGGCTGTTAGCAACAGTCATTATTACCCAGCTATCAACACAAAACTATTTGCAACAGGTTTTGATCAACAGCCACTTTCCTTTGCCTATGCTGCACTTGAGCCATCCATTGATACCCCAACCATGGACATTCACTTCAACAAACATGCGGCAACCTATAGCAAAAATGTAAAAGAAGCTGCCGTTGCTGAAAAAGTAGACATGACCAAACCATTGGAAGATGTCTTGTCTAAGATTTCATCCTTTTCAGCAAAAATGCGAAACAACGCTGGAGGACATTACAACCATGAATTATTTTGGAAATGTTTGACTCCCACCAATACGCAACCAACTGGTAAATTACTAGCCGCCATTGAAAAAGACTTTGGCAGCTTGGATGGCCTAAAAAAACAACTGAGTGAAGTTGCTAAAAATAGATTTGGAAGTGGATGGGCCTGGCTGATTTATTCTACTGATAAAAAATTAATCCTAAGCTCAACTCCCAATCAAGACAATCCCCTTATGGACATTGCAGAAGTAAAAGGATTTCCTCTATTTGGTCTCGATGTATGGGAGCATGCTTACTATTTAAAGTATCAAAACCGTCGGGCAGATTACATCGATAGTTTTTGGAAAGTCCTTAATTGGAATTATGTAAATGAAAGATTTATTAGCATCCAATAGAATAGGAATTTTTTAAGAAATATATACCAATAGATTATAAATAAATATTTATCACAATGCAAGTTTGGAAAGACTATCAACAAAAAAACAATGACCGTTTCTTAAATGAGTTATTAGAATTACTTCGCATACCAAGCGTGAGTGCAAAAGCCGAAAATAAATCGGATATGGTGAACTGTGCTAAAAGTATAGAAAAGCGTTTATTGGAGGCGGGAGTTGATAAGGTGGAAATTTATCCAACAGAGGGACATCCGATTGTGTATGGTGAAAAAATTATAGATCCTTCCAAACCCACTGTGTTGGTTTATGGGCATTATGATGTGCAACCTGCAGAGCCGCTAGAACTATGGAAAAGTGGACCCTTCGATCCAGTGATTATTGATGGTAAAATTTTTGCAAGAGGAAGTTGCGATGACAAGGGGCAAATGTACATGCACGTAAAAGCGTTAGAAACAATGATTCAAACCAACACGCTAACTAACAATATTAAGTTTTGTATAGAAGGTGAAGAAGAGGTTGGATCTCCTAACTTAGGAAAATTTGTAGCCCAACACAAAGATTTATTAAAAGCAGATGTAGTGCTAATCAGTGATACCGCTTTAATCAGTTTAGATACCCCTAGCATTGACATTGGCGTACGTGGTCTAAGCTACATTGAAATATGCGTTACTGGTCCCAATCGAGATTTGCATAGTGGAGTATATGGAGGAGCCGTTGCTAACCCCATCACGCTACTCGCAAAAATGATTGCTTCCTGCCATGATGAAAATAACCACATTACTATTCCTGGATTTTATGAGGATGTGTTAGAAGCATCCGAAGAAGAAAGAAAATTAATGGCAGGAGCTCCCTACAATGAAAAAGAATTTGAAAATGATCTTGGAGTGAAATCTTTATGGGGTGAAAAAGGGTTTACAACCAATGAAAGAACAGGTATACGACCTACATTAGAACTCAATGGAATATGGGGTGGTTATCAAGGAGAAGGTGCTAAAACGGTTTTGCCTAGTAAGGCAATGGCGAAAATATCTGCTAGACTAGTTCCTAACCAATCATCTGAAAAAATTACTGCCCTTTTATTATCTTATTTTAAAAAGATTGCACCTCCGGGTGTTACGGTAGATGCATTTGAACACCATGGAGGTGAGCCCTATATGACACCGATTGACAGCGTCGGATACCGTGCAGCTTCCAAGGCGATGGAAACTACTTTTGGAAAAGCACCCATACCTGTTCGGGGTGGCGGTAGTATTCCAATTTGTGCATTGTTTGAAAAAGAATTAGGTGTCAAAATTGTATTCATGGGTTTTGGACTTGATAGTGACAATTTGCATAGTCCCAACGAAAAATTTAATGTTGAAAATTTCTATAAAGGCATCGAAACCATTCCTTATTTCCATCAGTATTTTTCAGAGATGAGTAAATAAATTTTATAGAATATAAAAAAACCGAGACTCAATCATCTCGGTTTTTTTTTGAAATTTTTATCTTGCCCCAGGAGGACAATATTGTTTTAAAAACTTCGTGTACAATGTTTTCAGATGAAGATTTGTCCCTTCCCCTTCAGAAATGCTATGACTTCTATTGGGATAAGCCATAAATTGAAATTGCTTATTATATTTGATTAGCTCATTCAGCAGCACCTCAGCATTGCTATAATGTACATTGTCATCTCCAGTTCCATGGATGTACAATAAATTTCCTTCCAAATTTTTAGCGTGTGTGATAGGTGAGCCTTTTATAAAATCTTCCTTATTTTCTTGAGGTAATCCCATATAACGTTCTTGGTAAATATTGTCATAAAATAATTGATTGCCCACTGCAGCAATCGAAATACCTGTTTTAAATATTTCAGGATATTGAAAAAGTAAATTAAGGGTGGAAGAACCTCCCCCACTCCAGCCCCATACAGCTACCCGATCCTTATCAAAATAGGAATTAGAAAGAATTTTTTTTGCAGCCATGGCCATATCACGAATATTGATGGTTCCAATATTTCTATAGATGGATTTTCTCCATGCAGCTCCTTTTAAAGATGGTGTTCCCCTATTGTCAACAGCAATTTGAAAATATCCATCTGCACTCATATCTCCATTATACAAAAAATTTCGGTGACCTCCATACCTGTCAATAACGGTGGAAGAAGCAGGTTCACCATACACATAAAAAACTACCGGATATTTTTTAGTGCTGTCAAAATTTTTAGGTGAATTAATCCAAGCATCTAGGGTTACTCCATCTTCGGTAGTAATAGTGGTGTATTGAATAGTACTAAATGGCTCTTTAACGGCATTGACTTTTTGGTTATTCGCATTATCCTTTAAGCGAATCCATTCAACCATAGGCAGTGTTTTGTAATTACTAAAACTATGTCTGGCCCATTTAGCACCAGGTGAAATAACATACTGATGGGTTCCCTTTTTGTCTAAATCAGATACCGATTCAGCGGCACTATTTCCATCCATTTTTATTTTATACAAATAAAGCTGGGTAGCATTATTAGGGGATGCCATAAAATAAATATAATTGTTAGTTTCATCTATATACTTAATGGAGGCAATGTCATAATTCCCTTTAGTAATCAAAACCTCTCTCTTTCCATCACTACTCACCTTATATAAATGCCTCCAGCCATCTTTTTCACTTACCCAAATAAATTCTTTGTGATTGTTAATCCATTCCCAACCAGTTGGATCATCTTCATTCCAGTAACTCTTAATTTCAATCCATGATTTATTTTTTTCAAGATAAAATAAATTAGACTTACCACTAGAAGCGTTGCAATAAAATAATTTACTTTCTTGTTGTTTTCTGTCCAGCTGCTGAACAACTAAAGTATTGTTATTACTCCATTCCATTCGAGGTAAATAATGCTGACTAGCCTCTCCAGGAATATTCATCCAATGAGTAGCCCCACCGGCAATACTCACTACACCAATTTTTGTAGGAGAAGGAGCCTCCCCTACTTTCGGATATTCTACAGGAATTAATTTAGAATAATTACCATCGGTCGTGTTGAGCATTAGATAATCTTTGATTTTATTAGCATCTACTTGCCAGTAAGCAATTTGAGTTCCATCGGGGCTCCATCTAAAACCATCCCTACAGCCAAACTCTTCTTCATAAACCCAATCAAAAGTACCGTTGATTAATTTTCGGGTACCCCCAAACGTAAGCTGGTTAATCGACTTAGACGCGATTGTTTCTACAAATAAATTATGACCACTCACATAGGCCACCTTTTTACCATTTGGTGAAAACTTAGCGTACATCAGTGATTGAGAGGGGCTACTCTTTCCGATTTGAATTAATTTTTTGGAAGCAATGTCCAAAACCCAATAATCACCTCGCGTATTATAGCGCCAAACTTTTGAAGTATTGGTAAAGAGTAAGACTTTAGTATTGTCATTATTGAAAGCAAAGGAAGAGGGGTCAATTACTTTACCGGAAGTAGTAGTAAGTTGTAATTTACTAATTGCTATTGTTTCGGCATTGGTTGAAATATTTACTTTTACTATGCCACCGTCCTTTTTTTTATAATAACCTTCCCCATCGGGTGTCCATTGGGTAACCACTGGAAATTGTGCTTCCACTAACTTTGAAGTAAAAAGAATAATTACCAATAAATAAAATACATTTTTTTTAAAACTCATTTCTTGTAATTTAGGAAACTAAATTTACGAAATACAACAGCAATTATCTCTTTAAAATAAAAGGATTTAATTTTACCCTATGGAAAAAGAAAAACTCCGTATTGACAAATACTTGTGGGCCATCCGACTTTTTAAAACCAGAAGTCAGGCAGCAGACGCCTTTGATAAACACAAAGTAAAATTGGGCGGCGATAATATAAAGGCAGCTAAAACAGTTTCCATTGGCGACGAATATGAAGTAAAAACTGAGGCCAAACGATGGGTAATCAAAGTGACCGATTTGCTAGACCACCGAGTACAATATAGCGAGGCTGTTAAATACTACACCGACATTACTCCACCAGAAGAACTAGACCGAATTAAATTCCAGTCGGCTGTTTTCAATACAGGCAAGCGAATGAGCAAGGTAGGTAGACCTACAAAAAAAGATAAAAGAGACCTAGATGGCTTTATGGAAGGAGATTTCCCCGATTCTGCCTAAGTTTAAAGCGATAAATTAAGATATCATCATCAACTAAAAAGCCCTCAACAATGAAATCAAAGCATTTTTGGGGGCTTTTTTTGTTAAAATCAGTTAAAATTAGCTGCCTAAAAATGAGTGGGCATCATCAATTAATCTCCTTACAACTCACTATTAGCAGTACTTTTAACAAATACAGCACCTCTTAGCCATCATTAAAAAGAGAAGAAAATGATTTTAGGCATAAAAAAACCTGCCTTAGATTTGTATAACAAAAGCAGGTTTTTATAAATAGACCTTAATTATAAGAAAAGCAATCAATCGTTCGTTGATCGCAAATATAGGGTTAGAAATTTAAAAATCAACTTTTATAACATAATTATTTAAGATTTTCATATAGCAAGCAATCGTTAATGTCCCTCCGTTTCTACGGAGGGGCTTTTTTTTGAAGCCAATCCCCAATAATATCATGACCAGTAATTTTCCCCTTTTTTACTGCTAGGTTCAATTATATTCAAATACTTTTGTTTCTTTAAAAGCTGTCCTGAGTTTTATTATGAAAATTGACATCATTTCTGTGGTTCCAGATTTATTGCAAAGCCCTTTTGGCCATTCCATTCTAAAAAGGGCAAAGGATAAAGGCTTGCTGGAAGTGAACGTAATCAACCTAAGGGAATACACTACCTACTCAAGGGCACAGGTAGATGATTACCCTTTTGGAGGCGGTGCAGGAATGGTAATGATGGTAGAGCCCTTGGTAAATGCCATTGAAAGTCTACAAAAAATCACTTCCTATGACGAGGTTGTTTTTTTAACTCCCGATGGAGAAACCTTTCATCAGCAAATGGCGAATCACTTTTCTTTAAAGGAAAACTTACTACTCATTTGTGGCCATTACAAAGGGATAGACCAAAGAGTAAGAGACCATTTTATTACCAAAGAAATATCGATTGGGGATTACGTGTTAAGTGGTGGCGAGCTAGCGGCAGCGGTGCTGGTGGATTCGATTGGCAGGTTAATTCCAGGTGTTTTAAATGATGAAACCTCCGCCTTAACTGACTCTTTTCAAGATAATTTATTAGCGCCACCCGTTTATACCCGACCAGAAACATTTAGAGGTTGGAAAGTACCAGAAATTTTAATGGGGGGCAATCACGCAAAAATTGATCAATGGAGGATGGAACAAAGTCTTGAAAGAACCAAGCAGAGAAGACCCGATCTTTTACAAGATGATCTACCTCATTCTTCCTGATAAAAATTGGTAAATAGAGGCCGATTATTGTGAAACACTCTTAAAATTCTTACAATCTTATATTTTAATCAATGCCACAAATTAAAATACTGTAAAATTTTGTGAAGTAAGGCATCACCCTTATCTTTGCGGTCCGAAAATAATGGCGCGTTGGTCAAGGGGTTAAGACGCCTCCCTTTCACGGAGGAGTCACGGGTTCGATTCCCGTACGTGCTACGAATATTATTTTCTAAAATATTAGTTTAGAAAATAATTAAAAACCCGATCTAAATAGATCGGGTTTTTTGCTTTTATAATTTAAGACCTCAGGTTTGCTTTTCAAAATATTGACCCCAATTCTCTTCCATCTAGGAAGTCGGTGAATGAAATAAGCCGGCAATTCAACTACAACAAAAAGTACCTAAAAACAAAATTCTTTGTATTTTGCATCTTCATGGTAGGAATATTTTATATAGGCAGCATTTTTTGCGCTTTTGTTACAATCTACCTTTTATTGTACAATGAAAATGCAATAAAGACATTTGCTAACTATTTGTTAGCAAGTTATTTTATTTTTCAAATTTCATGCTTACTGGTATACGTTTTAGTTATTTATGGATGGATTATCAATGTGCCTTATTTATACAAAACTACTGCTCCTATAAACTTTCTACTACCCCCCATTGTCTATTTATATGTTCGAGCCATTCTGTTTAACAAAGAAAAATTAAACACCTTAGACTTTTTACATGCGATTCCATTCATATTATTTGTAATAAATTATTTACCATTTTATCTTTTACCTGTCAGCCATAAAAAAGAGATTGTACTTGGGCTTTTTAAAGATCTTAATACATCTGATAAAATTCAAGTTGGTTATTTACCTGAATATGTATTTAATTTTTTAAGAATATTTCAGAGTTTAATTTATCTAATTTTTCAATGGAAATTAATTATAACCATCAATAAAAAAAATAAAAACAATGCGGTCGAAAAGCAAATTAACAATGTAATCAAATGGCTTCGAATATTTACTTCTACATCAACTATATCCTTAATTGCGTTTATTTTATTAGCATCAATTGCTCTCGTCCATAATAATATTAATGCAGCTCTTGTCAATAATAATATTGATGCAGACGGATTTATTTATCATTTACCAGATTATATTTTTTCAAGTAGCTTTTTTATAATCAGTACGTATCTACTTACTCATCCTTCTATATTGGCAGGACTCCCATTTATAAAATACAAAAAAACTGCTTCTAATTTAGTTCTAAATAAAACAGATTCTATCCCCTACATAGAATCAGATTATTCAACTGAAATAGGAATAATTACCCATTATTTTGAAACTAAGAAGCCCTATTTGTTAAAGGGCTTAAATATCAGTCAAGTGGCAGTAGAAATAAATATTCCAGCAAAGCTGATTTCATTTATTATTAATAAACATTTTGAAATGAGATTCAATGATTTTATAAATAAATACAGAGTGGAATATATTAAAGAAAAGATGAATGAAAGGTATCTTGAATCTTATACATTAAATAGCTTATCTGCTGATGCAGGATTTTCAAATTTTACCACTTTTATAGCTGCGTTCAAAAAAATTGAAAATTGTACCCCTTCCGAGTACATTAATAATTTAAAGCATTGATTACTAAAAATGGCCCCGTTGATTATTAGAAATAAGCTAATAATTATTTAAAATATCCGATTATTTAAAAACGAAGCACCCGTTAAAATAAAAAATACTTGAGAAATGATAAATCTTTGAGGAATGAATTTTTTCTCATTCCGAAGACTTTGGTATTTCTCATTGTTGTTTTCGTTTTGCATTACCCCTAAATTATATTCCCAATCTATCGCCCCTTATATCCTAAATAATGGGGGCGGTTCAGGAGCAAATTTGGATTGGAGTATGGGGGAGTCAGTTTCCATTGCTCACTTTGCTACTTCGAATTACTTTTTAAATACTGGGGTCTTGCAACCCATGACAAATGAAGAGAATGCTTTCAATGAAAATGGTGCCCCCTTAAATGGCCACCAAATTACCATTGGCCCTAATCCAACCATCAGCCTAGTTCATTTTAAAGGAAATTTTACCCAAACGGGCAAGTTATCTATCCAGATCATCGACTCTAAATCATCGATTTTACTAACTCATGAGGCTGGCAATATCATAAGAAATTATGAAAAGGATATTTTCTTGTACAGTTTCCCTGCTGGAATATATTTTGTAAAAGTATATTTCAAACCAACCAATGGTTTAGTAAAAACAGGTATTTATAAAATCATTAAACTTTAAAAGATCAATTCTAATTAATCAACCAAGCACCTATGCAAAAGCAATTCATACTTTTTAAATTATTACTCTGCTTATTTTTTATCGCCGTGATAAAAATAAATGGCCAAGCACAAACTGGACTAAATTTTCAGGGAGTAGCTCGCAATAGTAATAATGTGATAATTGCTTCACAACAAATTAGTTTACGACTAAGTATTTTACAAGGATCCACCACTGGTATTGTGGAGTATAGTGAAACACGCAAGGTAACTACCAATGCGCAAGGTTTATTTGCTGTTGTGATTGGGGATGCTGATGCAACAAATGTAATGGGAAGTTTTAGTATCATCAATTGGAAAAACACACCTAAGTATTTAAAAATTGAAATGGATTCAAAAGCGGGCAATAATTATACCACCATGGGTACCACTCAGTTCCAATATGTGGCGTATGCGCAGTTTGCAAGTAGCGTAGATGCTGAAAATATAGTAGGCCTTGTTCCTGTTACCAAAGGAGGCACAGGTGTATCAACAATTGCAGGATTAAAAACAGCCTTGGCCTTAGATAAAATAAATAACACAGCAGATGCAGATAAACCGATAAGTTCAAAAACACAAACTGCACTTGATGTTAAATTAAATGCAGCTGATACAAGTAAATATACCAAGCAAACCTATACCGATTCATCATTGATAACCAAGCTAAAGTTATCAGACACAGCAAGTATGTTAAGTAATAGAATAGCAAAAGATACACTCAATTTATCAGCAAGAATTAACTCAAAAGCGAATGCATCCGATTTAATATCAGGACTTGCGCTTAAAGCAAATAGTTTGGATGTTGCTTCAAGTTTGGCCAGTAAGTTAAATAAAACTGACACTTCTTATTTATTACAAAAAGCGGATACAATCACTTTATCCAATAGAATTAATTTAAAAGCAAATACCTCGGATGTAATCAATAGTTTGTTAAATAAGGTTGATAAAGTAACAGGTAAGGAATTATCTACTAATGATTACTCGAATGCAGAAAAAGCAAAGCTTGCAGCCATCACAGGTGCTAATACTGGGGATCAGGATTTAAGTAGTTATGCAACTAATACGGCGCTTGCATTAAAAGCGAGCATAATAGATGTAAATACAAATATGGCACTGAAGGCGAATATAACAGATGTTACTTCAAGTTTGGCTTTAAAAGAAAATTTATCTAATAAATCTAGCGCTGCTGATTTGGGCGGCTTATCCCCTAGTGATGTATTATTTCCAACACAAAAAGCGGTGAAAGATTACGTTTCAGCAAATGCCGCTTCAAGTGGCGTTGCTGATGGCGGAATCACCACAATAAAATTAGCAGATGGCGCTGTGACAGATGTAAAACTTAGCAATGGTTTAAGTAAATCTAAAGTGGGTTTAGGAAATGTAGAAAATACTGCATTAAGTACATGGTCTGGAAGTAATAATATAACTACACTTGGCACAATTACAACTGGGGTTTGGAGTGGAACTGCAATTGCTAATAATAAGTTAGCAAACCCTTCCATTACATTGGGATCCACTACGATGACATTGGGCGAAACGGTTACTTCGGTAACAGGTTTGGCTTCTGTTACATCAACAGGATTCACGGGAGCATTGACAGGCAATGCAAGTACAGCAACCGCACTCGCAACAGGAAGAACAATTTCAACCACAGGAGATGTAATTTATACAAGTGGAGCATTTGATGGAACATCAAATGTATCAGGATCTGCTACATTGACCAATACCACTGTCACTGCAGGTTCTTATGGATCTTCTTCAGCGATACCCACCTTTACGGTGGATGCAAAAGGTAGATTAACTGCTGCTAGCACCATAGGGATTACTGGAGGTGTATCGTCATTAAATTATACTTCTACCACTTCTTATGCAACAGGTGGAACGATTAGTGGAACTACTTTAACATTATCAGCTGCAAATGCAACAAACCCAGGATTGGTTTCTACTGGAACTCAAACTATTGCAGGTGCAAAAACATTTAATAGTGATTTAAAAGTAAATGGATTAACAGTAGGTTTAGGGGGAGGGGCAGTATCTGGAAATACTGCTATTGGTCAAGGGGCGTTAAATTTAAATACAACGGGTGTTGGAAATACGGCAGTAGGAAGTGGTGCTTTGTCAGTCACAACCGGATCTTATAATACAGCTTTAGGGGCAGTTTCATTAAGTAACAGTACCGGCGGAAACAACACTGCTGTTGGTGTAGATGCTTTAAAAACCAACATTTCGGGAACTGGTAACACCGCATTAGGCTTCGGGGCGGATGTCTCTACTAATAATTTAACATATGCAACAGCAATTGGGTACAATGCAAAAGTTCAGAATAGCTATACCATTCAATTAGGAAGTACGAGTTTAACGAATGTAAAAACCAGCGGCACATTAACTGCTGGTTCAGTTACTTATCCAAACACCCATGGATCAGCCAACCAGGTGTTGAGCACCACGGGTAGTGGAACATTAACCTGGACCGGAGGCACACACACAATAGGTGAATCATATGGTGGAGGTAAAGTTTTTTATGTTACAACAGATGGGCTACATGGTTTAATTGCAGAAACGCAGGATCAATCTAGCAGTTGTACATGGTATGATGCGCAAGATATTATTAGTACTTCAAGTAATCACTCTACTGCGGGTAAATTATTTACTGATTGGAGATTACCTACAAAAAATGAACTTAATTTGCTTTACTCACAAAAATCATTGTTTGGTAGTTTATCGACTAACGGATATTGGAGTTCTTCGGAGTACGACTTGTTTAACGTGCGGTTCCAGAATTTTTCAAATGGCGATCAGAACTACGCCGATAAAGGCATCTCCTACTATGTTCGGGCCATTAGGTCTTTTTAACCATTTAACTATTTGACAACTTAAAGAGTACCCGAATCTTCGAGGGATAAAAATCAAAAAATAAAATGGCCTTATACTATGAGTTCCCAGTTTATCAAGTAAGATGATTTATATGCAAGTAGGCATTATAGTTTTCTTTTCTGGAAACCTTGGTTTAGTTTCAACTTCACAGGGCATTATATCAAGTATAGATATACCATAATCTATTGCGACTGCATTTACAAATTCAATTGACGCCGTTGGCATAATATCTTCAAGTGTTGGAGTTACAGGGACAATTGAAGCAAATACTGGAAGTACTAAATATCTAAATTTTAAGTTTAGGTCAGATGTTTCAAAAATTGATTGTGTTATTTATTTTTCTGGGAGTTATATTGTAAAATAGCTCTAACATCCCCAATAAATTCTTCCAAACTGGCTCCTATTTAGACTACCAGGTGAGAATAGTTTTACTACTGGAACAAAATTATTTGACTTATATAATGAATGTGTTGGCAAAACACCTGCTAATATTAATTTGGCAGATACTTCTAACGCGCCTGTCATTGTTGTTGATAATGATGGTGAAATTATAAGTGGGTTTTTGTATGGGGATAATTATTTCGAACTATATGTGAATGGTAAATTGGTGGGGGTTGATCCAGTTCCATATACCCCATTTAATTCAAGCTTTGTTAAGTTTAAAGCAAAGCGGCCAATAAAATATGCAATCAAACTTATTGATTGGGAGGAAAATTTAGGTATTGGAAGTGAACTTAATGGTGGGAATTCCTTTTACCCAGGCGACGGAGGATTTGTTGCGAAGTTCAGCGATGGTACTGTTACCAATGAAAATTGGAAAGCCCAAACATTTTATATAGCGCCATTGAGTAATGTAAATTGTGTTACGGAAACTGGCGGCATTCGTAATTCAAGTGGCTGTAATACTTACCCAACTTCCGCAAATGCATCTTACGCATTACATTGGACAATTCCTGGTGATTGGTATGCAGCAGGTTACAATTTTAATGCATGGCCTTCGGCAAATATTTTTACATCAACGCAAGTAGGACCCAAAGTTTCTTTTACCAACTTTAGTTCACAATTTAGCGGCGCACAATTTATATGGTCATCTAACTTAATTCTAGATAATATTGTACTTCTTAGATTTGATGGAAATTAGATTTGTCTGAATTTGTTTAAAACCTGATACCAAACCCTATGAATTTAATTTAACACTTAAAATCATAGATATGAATTAATACCTCAATGACCTAAAAACTTTGGTAAAAACCACTGGAAAACTATTTTAATTTTTTTTTTAGTAATTTGGCTTATGCCAAGTTATACTGATATTAAAGCAGGAATAATAGACGCGTGGAAAGAAAAGTAAC
>CAMBTV010000029.1 GCA_945870835.1 Chitinophaga pinensis | reverse complement strand
TTATGACACCTGAGTTAAGAGAAAAAATGGGAGATGCGGCTATCAAAGCTGCTAGTGCTATTAATTATGAGAGTGTAGGAACGATTGAGTTTTTAGTTGATAAAAATCGCAACTTCTACTTTATGGAAATGAATACTCGAATTCAAGTAGAGCATTGTGTTACTGAAGAAGTAGTGAGTTACGATTTAATAAAAGAACAAATAAAAATTGCTGCCGGACATAAAGTGAGCGGTAAAAATTATTATCCCCAAATGCATGCGATTGAATGTAGAATCAATGCAGAAGACCCTTACAATGATTTTAGACCAAGCCCAGGAAAAATTACTGTATTGCATACTCCCGGAGGACACGGTGTTCGTGTTGATAGCCATGTATACGCTGGATATGTTATTCCACCTTATTATGATAGTATGATTGGTAAATTAATTACTGTTGCACAAACTAGAGAGGAAGCAATTGATACAATGCATCGGGCATTAAGTGAGTACGTTATTGAAGGAATTAAGACTACCATACCCTTTCATTTGCAACTGATGAAGAATGAAGATTTCCGAAGTGGAAATTTCACTACTAAGTTTTTGGAATCTTTTAAAATGGTATAATTTAAATAAATTATAATTTCTAAAATTTTAACAAAGCCGTCGAGAAAATTTACTTCGACGGTTTTTGTGTATGCTCTCCATACTGTATTTTACTTTTTTACAGCATCAATCTCATCTAAAATTTGTTAAACTGAGATAATAGTTTATTTAAAATATTACTAAATCCAATTTTTAACGGTATTCAATTTGTTATCTTTGCCGCTCACTATTAATTGAATATAAGAATGGCATTGCTTAAAAGTATTTCGGGTATAAGAGGAACGATTGGAGGTAAAACAGGTGATAATCTTACCCCCGTTGATATTGTAAAATTTACTGCAGCGTATGGTACCTTATTAATTAAGGAAGGGGCTAACAAAAAAATAATTGTTGGAAGGGATGGAAGAATTAGCGGAGAGATGGTAAAAAATTTGGTAATTAATACCTTACAGGCACTCGGCTTAGAGGTAGTTGATTTAGATTACAGTACTACACCTACAGTGGAAATGGCGGTTGTTTTTGAAAATGCAGGTGGAGGTATTATACTTACTGCTAGCCACAATCCAAAGGAATGGAATGCTTTGAAATTATTAAATAGTCGAGGCGAATTTATCAATAGTGTTGATGGGCAAAAAGTATTGGATATTGCAGAAAGAGAGGATTTTGATTTTGCTACGGTGGATAAATTAGGTAGTAGCGTTTTCAATGATACTTTTTTAAATAAGCATATTGATGCAGTAATAAATTACGAACTAGTAGATGTAGCAGCTATCAAAAAGGCTAAATTTAAAGTAATAGTTGATGCTGTAAATAGTACGGGTGCAATAGCAGTTCCCGCCTTGTTGAAGGCTTTGGGCGTAAAAGAAATTGAAATTATAAACGGAGAGGTGAATGGGAAATTTGCTCATAATCCAGAACCCTTGCCTGAGCATTTAACTGGCCTAAGTAATGAGGTTTTGAAACAAAAGGCAAGTATTGGTATTGCGGTAGATCCTGATGTGGATCGACTTTGTTTTGTATGTGAGGATGGAGCTATGTTTGGAGAAGAGTATACTTTAGTAGCTGTTGCCGATTATGTACTGAGTCGTCGTAAGGGAAATACAGTTTCAAATATGTCTTCTACTCGTGCATTAAGGGATGTAACCGAAAAACATGGTGGGGAATATTTTGCAAGTGCAGTGGGTGAGGTAAATGTGGTCAATAAAATGAAAGCAGTGAATGCGGTAATTGGTGGAGAAGGAAATGGAGGAATTATTGTGCCAGATCTACATTACGGAAGAGACGCATTAATTGGAATCGCCTTATTTTTAACTCATTTAGCTTATACAAAAAAAACAGTTAAACAACTACGTAATTCTTATCCCGATTATTTTATCAGTAAAAATAAGATTCAGTTAGAAAGTGGAGTGGATGTGAATGGGATATTTGAAAAAATAAAGGATAAATATAAAAATCATCCAATTAATATTGAGGATGGGTTGAAAATTGAGTTTGATAAGGATTGGGTACATTTACGTACTAGTAATACTGAGCCGATTATCCGTATATATGCTGAAAGTAATTTTTCAACAACGGCAGATAATATCGCCAACAGATTAATGAAAGATATCAGTGAATTGATGTAGGCTGAATTGTGTAGTAGATTTTTTATTGCTATAACGATTAGATTTATTAACAGGAGTCTTCATTTTTTATCCCTTTTTAGAGTCAATAATTTTTTTAAAATATTGCAAATTCTCCAATGGCTACAGAAATGATGAATAGAATTTACTTAGACAATGCTGCTACAACTGCTTTAGATCCATTAGTGCTTGAAGCTATGATGCCTTTTTTTACAGAAAAATTTGGCAATCCATCTTCTATTTATTCCTATGGCCGTGAAACAAGAATGGCAATTGAGCAGGCAAGAAAGTCAGTAGCTAAAATTTTAAATGCTCATCCAGCAGAAATATTTTTTACTAGTGGTGGAACTGAAAGTAGCAATACTGCAATTTTTTCTTCAATAAGGGACTTAGGTTGCAAACATATCATTACCTCTGAAATCGAACACCATGCTGTTTCACATGCAGTAGACTATTTAAAAAATTCAGGAAAGGTATCCGTTAGTTTTGTGAAGTTGTTGCCCGATGGACACATCGATTTAGAGGATCTTGAAAAATTATTATCCTCTTCCACGGTTAAAACATTGGTTACGCTGATGCACGCCAATAACGAGATTGGTAATATGATAGATCTCCATGCAGTGGGTACTTTATGTAATTCTTACAATGCTATTTTCCATAGCGATACAGTACAATCAGTAGGTCATTTTCCTTTTGATTTAAGAAATACACCAGTGCATTTTATAACTGGATCTGCCCATAAATTTCATGGACCAAAAGGTATTGGACTTTTGTATATCAATGAAAATATAAGGATTCAGTCATTTATTCATGGTGGTGGACAGGAAAGAAATATGCGAGCTGGCACTGAAAATATTTATGGAATTGTAGGGCTCTCAAATGCATTGGAAATTGCAACCAATAATTTTGAAGTTGATAAGGCTTATATACTTTCCTTAAAGTTGTACATGTATGAAGCTTTTAAAAAAAGTATTCCTAGCATTAGCTTTAATGGGGATGTATTGGGAAAAAGTTTGTACACTGTTTTAAATGTGAATTTTCCAGCTTCTGAAAAATCGGAAATGTTGTTATTTAATCTTGATATCAATCATATCTGCGCTAGTGGGGGCAGTGCTTGTGCTTCGGGTGCAGAGCAAGGCAGTCATGTAATTAGAGCGATTAACGTTGACCCTAATCAAATAGCCGTTAGGTTTAGTTTTAGCAAACACAATACCAAAGAAGAAATTGATTGGGTGGTTGCTAAGTTGAAAGAATCTATTTAATTTCTCGTTGTAATTTCTAAACTTTATTATTTTACCCCTAGTTAATTTTCAAGATTAGTTTTAATATTTATCGAATTAAAATACTGCTTCCCTTTAAATCAATTTTATTGCCCGTATCAATATTGGTATATTTAAGATACCAAACATAGGTGCCAGTATCCTGAGGTTTGCCATTAAAGGTTCCATCCCACTTATTTTTCCAATTTTTGGTTTCAAAAACTATTTGTCCAAATCGGTTATAAACTACAAAGAATAGATCTTTTGCCTTGTAAGCATTGGTTGGGTATAGATAATCATTTAGTCCATCATTGTTTGGTGAAAAGGCTTTAGGAATAGCAATATAGCAATTGCCAATTACCTGAATTGTTTTTATTAAAGTATCGGGGCATCCTGCTATATTTTTTACTATAAGTTGTACAACCGTATTTTTTATTGAATTGGAGGGTGGATAAAATTGAGTTGGTGGTGTATTCAGTGAGCTCGTAATTCCATTTCCAAAGTCCCATTCCCAGCTGGTTACAGGACCAGTGCTTTTATCAATAAATTGGGCTGGATCACTAGGGCAGACGACTGAAGTAGATTCAAACGCCGCAGTCACTTTGTTCTTAATTAAAGTAATGAGTGAGGAGGAAGTGTCCGAACAAGTCCCGTTGGTAACGATTAGGGTTGCAAGCTTATCTCCGATTGTTGACCAAATTAACGAGGTTGCATTTAGGGTACTGCTAATGTTATTATCAAAACTCCACTTCCAACTATTTACTCCGTTATTTCCATCATGAAAATAATAAATGGTATCAGACAAACAACCGTATTTAATATTGGTATTAAAGTATGCAGAAACAGTATCTATAGAATTAAATTGGAGCATTGATCCTACAATAGTTGGAACACCACATTCATTGATAATTGTATTACCGTCAGTACCATTTTTCAGTATAATTTGAAATGTACCAGCTTTTTGAATAGAGGTTGATAGGTTGACTCTAACTGTCTGAGCAAATCCATTTGAATTACAAATTCCAGAAGCTCCTGAAATTGAGATTGGATAAGGACCGGTGATAATAAAGTCGCTACCATCTGCTGCGATAGAATTACAAAACATTGGATCTTTAAATACGAGTTCTAAATATTTTGGTGCACATCCTATTTTTGAAATGCTATCCATAGCAGTAGGAGTTAAGGGGTATACGGTTACCGGTAGTGATTGACCTGCAGCGAATCCACGATCACAATTATCTAATAAATTATTTCCATCTGTACCTGTTTGAACATAGATGGTGTAATTACCTGGAGGCACTCTTCCAGCCAGCGTTAACACTACTGAATCCATATCAAATCCTGTACTGCATCCAATTCCAACGGCGCTGGTTATAGGAGCAATAGTAGGAGAGATGCTGAAGTCAGATCCATTGGATGCTAGACTACTACATTTCATTTTTTTATTCAATTTTACCGAAACACTACTGCCGTCGCAGGCAGCTCTTGCTTTGAGTAAATTTGGGATAATAGGGTCAGTAATATTAGCGGTTCCACCTCCAAAAGATAACGAGTATCCGCTTTGTGAATCACTGAAATGGCTGATTAATAATAAATAATTATGACCTTGTATTAGAGATGGCATTTTACTGAATAGAGGTAAAGGAGGGCCAAAACCAGTAGAACCACAAACAACGTTTAAAGTACCTGCTGTGGATGCACCAGTATTGCCTGGTTCACCCGACCAATTGCAGGATACGAAAAGACTTGAATCTGTATAAACATCTGCTACATTGCGGTTGGTGACATCAAATAGTTGCCAGTCGTAGTCATCGGAAAAAGTATTGGGCTTAATCAAAAAGCCTAAGGTACCTGCGGTAAAGCAAGTGAACTTATACCAGTACGGATTTTTATCAGTAACCATTGATGCAGTGCAAGGGCCAGGAAGTAATCGATTACCACAGATTGGAACAGATAGCATTTTGAAAGTGTCAGTTCCACAAACTGGAAAGGCGGTTTGTGGATTTTGTCCTAGGCCAGTACATACAGTCTGCGCGGTGCTATTTCTTGAGAGAAATAGTAACAATAGGTAGATAAATATATTTTTATTACTAATCATTCGATGATTGTAAAGATAAATTATTTATTAACTTATTAAGTTGTCAAAAAAGTATATTTATTAATGAAAAAAAATGCAAATTCTAAGCTTAAAATTTCAAGTGCTATTGTTAATTCAATTAGGGTAAAAAGGACTTAATTCAATTTAGATTTTATTTCCTGAAGTTTTAATAAGGCTTCAACTGGTGTTAGTCGGTTAATGTCAACCGCTGCAAGTATAGTCCTAATTTCTTCGAATGTAGCAGAGTGTGCATCAAAAATACTGAGTTGCATTTTTGGTAAATTGAGTTGCTGTAGTTTTTCATCTATATTACCCCCCTTATTATAATCTCTATTATCTCTGCTTTGTTCTAGTTGTAATAAAACTTCATTGGCGCGTTCTATCAAACTAGGGGGCATGCCTGCCATGCGTGCTACATGAATACCAAAACTGTGAACACTACCGCCTGGAGCAAGTTTGCGTAAAAAAATAATTTTATTTCCTACTTCTTTATTAGTGACATGGTAATTTTTTACTCTTTGTAATTTATTTTCTAGCTCGTTCAATTCGTGGTAGTGTGTCGCAAAAAGTGTTTTTGGACTATTGGCAGATTGGTGTAAATATTCTACAATACTCCAAGCAATAGAAATGCCATCATAAGTAGAGGTACCCCTTCCAATTTCATCGAGTAAGATTAAACTTCTTGAAGTAATATTATTGATGATACTGGCAGTTTCATTCATCTCTACCATAAAAGTACTTTCTCCACCACTTAAATTATCACTTGCACCTACTCGGGTAAATATTTTATCTGTTAATGGGATTTTAGCGTCACTAGACGGAACAAAACTTCCCATATGTGCCATTAAGGTAATGAGTGCTGTTTGTCGAAGTATAGCACTCTTACCACTCATGTTGGGGCCGGTTAAGATAATAATTTGTTGAGAAGAAGGGTCTAAATAAATTGAATTAGATATATAGCTTTCTCCAGGTGGTAAATATCTTTCTATTACAGGATGGCGACTATCTTTTATGTCTAGTATATTGCTGTGATTAATTTCAGGTTTTTTATATTGGTATTGAATTGCATTGTTTGAAAAGCAAGTTAGGCAATCTAATACTGCCATTACGTGACCGTTTACTTGCATTGGTGCAATATAATCCTGCAACTCATTTAATATTTTTTCAAATAGTTGCATTTCGATTAAAAGAATTTTATCCTCTGCACCAATTATTTTTTCTTCATATTCTTTTAGCTCAGGTGTGATGTATCTTTCAGCATTGGCGAGTGTTTGTTTTCTAATCCAATTTGCTGGCACTTTACTTTTGTGTAGGTTGGTAACTTCTAGATAGTAGCCAAAAACATTGTTAAAACTTATTTTCAGAGACGAAATGCCCGTAAGTAAAGCTTCCTTTTGCTGCAGTTCGATTAGGTATTCTTTTCCTCCGCTGGATATTTTTCTTAATTCGTCGAGTTCTTCATTAATTCCATTAGCGATAATACCTCCTTTAGATGCGAGCGCTGGAGGAGCTTCATTAATTTCCTTGATAATTTTTTCTAGAATTAATTTACATGGATTCAGTGAATCGCCGAGTCTTTTTAAATAATCATTTTTGGAGCTAGCGCAGATTTCTTTGATAGAATCCGTTTGCAGTAAGCCTCGGGCAATTTGAAGAACTTCACGTGGGTTGACTTTTTTTAAAGGCACTTTACTAACTAGTCTTTCTACATCACCAGCTTGTTTAACATGGTGAGAAATTTTATTTCGAGTATCGGTTTCTTTTACTAAATACTCGACGGTATCTAGCCTTTCAATTATTTTTATACTGTCATTTAAAGGTAGTACCATCCAACGTTTTAATAATCGAGCTCCCATTGGCGAAACTGTATTATCTAGTACTTTTAATAAAGTGTTGCTGTCTTCTGCTCCTCCAAATAATTCAAGATTTCGAATCGTAAATCGATCCATCCATAAGTGTTCTTCACGATCTATTCTTTGAATAGAAGTAATATGGCCTAGATTAGGGTGCTCTGTATCTTTTAAGTAATGAAGTATTGCGCCTGCAGCAATGGTACCTTCTTTTAAACTATCTACTCCAAATCCTTTTAAGCTATGTGTTCCAAAATGTTTTAGCAAACTCTCAGTAGCATAGGCATCTGTAAAAATCCATTCGTCTAGTGAATAGGTGAAAAATTTATTGCCAAAATATTCTTTAAAATTTTTTTGTTGATTGCGTTGAAAAATTACTTCCGCAGGTTTTAGACTTTGCAGTAATTTATCTGCATACTCTCGATCGCCTTCGGCAATAAAAAACTCACCCGTACTAATGTCTAAAAATGCGATACCTAGTTTTGTCTCATCAAAATGCAGGGCTGCTAAAAAGTTATTGCTATTGTGCTCTAATAATTTATCGCTAGTAGCTACTCCAGGAGTAACCAATTCTGTAACCCCTCTTTTTACAATTCCTTTTGCATGTTTTGGATCTTCCAGTTGATCACAAATAGCCACACGGTATCCTGCTTTAACCAATTTGTGTAAATAGGTATCCAAAGCATGGTGGGGGAAACCAGCTAATTGTGACGAATTAGCATCTCCATTATTTCTTTTGGTTAAAGTAATGCCTAGAACTCTCGATGCATTGACAGCATCTTGACCAAATGTTTCATAAAAATCCCCTACACGAAAAAGCAAAATGGCATCAGGGTATTTTGCCTTGATAGCATTGTGTTGTTGCATTAAAGGGGTTTCTCCGCTAGATTTAGCCATTTTCTTGATGTGAAAATATAAGTTTCAAAAGTTAAAAATTGAATCAGCCAATCAATTTAAATAAAATATAGCGGAAGCTTTATTTTCATATTTAAATTTTATTCATTGGTCCTTTTATACATACCTGCAAAAATAGGTCCTTTATTAGGTTTTAAGAAGGGTTTGTGAAAGATGTGAATTACTTTTGCTTTAAAATTAAGAGCTTAGATAAATTATGAGAAAATTAAGCATGGATGAGTTAAATAGGCTGTCTGTTGAAGATTTTAAGCAAACAGATAAAATGCCTTTTATCGTAGTGCTTGAAAATATTCGAAGCGCTTATAATGTAGGAAGTGTGTTCAGGACTGCTGATGCATTTTTGCTAGAGGCAATTTATATATGTGGATATACTTGCTGTCCGCCTCATAAAGAGATTAAAAAAACAGCTTTGGGGGCGGAAGAAACTGTGGCATGGAAGCATTTTGTTAATGCTAAGGAGGCAATTTTAGAATTGAAAGAGATGGGATATAAAGTTTTTTCGGTAGAGCAGGCTTCGGGAAGTACGATGTTAAATAATTTGAATTTTGACGTCAATGATAAAATTGCAGTAATCTTTGGAAACGAGGTAACAGGTGTTGAGCAAACTACCATTCAACAAAGTGAAGGATGTATAGAAATTCCTCAATTTGGCATGAAGCATTCTTTGAATATTTCAACAGCTGCTGGGGTAGTTATGTGGGAGTTAGTGAGAAATCGCAATCTTCCCAACACTTCTATTTAATAAAGGTCTAAAATTTATTTTTTCTTAAAATATTTCTGAATGAATTTGGTTAAAAAATATGCAAGCTTAGTGAAATTCTCACATACAGTTTTTGCTTTACCCTTTGCTATTATTGGTTTTTTTATCGGACTAAATCCTGCTGTTTTTAGACCTTTTAATTCAATGAAAGAGACAGTAAATTCTTCTTTATTTTTTTTAGATGTGATCAAATTATTTTCACTTGTTTTACTTTGTATGGTTTTTGCTCGAAGCGCTGCGATGGCATTTAACCGTTACCTAGACAGCAGTTTTGACGCTAAAAATCCTAGAACGGCTATCCGCGAAATTCCAGCGGGTATTATTTCAAAACAAAGTGCCTTGCGTTTTGTGATCATTAATTCTCTTCTATTTGTAACAGTTACTTTTTTTATCAATCCGATTTGTTTTTATTTATCACCAGTAGCACTTTTTGTAGTTCTGTTTTATAGCTATACCAAGCGTTTTACAATTTTTTGTCATTTAGTTCTGGGCATTGGATTGAGTCTTGCGCCTATTGGTGCCTATCTGGCTGTTACTGGAAAATTTGATTTATTGCCTCTGTTGTTTTCTTTTACTGTTTTATTTTGGGTAAGTGGTTTTGACATTATTTATGCACTTCAAGATGAGCAGTTTGATAAAGAAAATCAGTTGTATTCTATGCCTGCCGCTTTGGGTAAAAAAAAGGCTTTGAGAGTATCTGAATTCCTTCACTTACTGTCAGCAGCTTCTATATTGTTTGCTGGGGTTTATGGTCATTTTGGATGGTTATTTTGGATAGGCGTTGCTGTATTTATTGGAATGTTAGTTTATCAACATTCAATTGTTAAACCTACTGACTTGAGCAAAGTGAACATTGCATTTATGACTGCAAATGGAATAGCCTCTGTAGTATTTTCATTGTTTGTATTACTTGATATATTTTTTCGTTCCAAATAGTTAGTTAGGATGCTACCTTTTTTAATATTCTCCAATTTTCAAATTCATCTACATCCATAAATCATACATTTGCCTATGGCGAGGATATTAGCAATCGACTATGGTGGAAAAAGAACAGGATTAGCTGTTACAGATCCTATGCAAATTATTGCTACTGGATTAGCCACCATTGAATCAAAAGAATTGGTTCCATATCTAAAAAAATATTTTTCTACTGAGCAAGTTGAATTGATCATTATTGGACTACCCGTTAATTGGGATGAATCTGATACCCATGGTACACCTTTGGTTAAAGAAGCCATAAAGAAAATTAATAAAGAATTTCCTGATATGCCCTTAAAAACGGTAGATGAACGGTATACTTCAAAAATGGCTAAGGATGCGATGCTGGTGATGGGTATGAAGAAAAAAGATCGTCAAATTAAAGGCAATGTAGATATTATTGCAGCTACTATTATTTTACAAGAGTATCTGCAAAGCATTCAATGATAAATTGCTAAATTTGCACAATCAGTCGCTATCAGCCAAAAGAAACCAATGGTAGGGAGTTTTGTAGTTTATTTTAACACAAAGCAATTCTGAAATTTTCAAAAAGTAAATATGATTTTACCGATAGTCGCCTACGGGTCACCAATTTTAAGAAAAGTTTGTAAGGATATTTCTCAGGATCATCCCGAATTAGAAAAGTTAATTGCTGATATGTGGGAAACCATGTACAACAGCAATGGGGTGGGATTAGCAGCGCCACAAATAAATAAAGATTTGCGTCTTTTTGTAATAGATAGCAATCAAATTTTTGAAAATTTAGAGGAAGATGAGCAGGGGCTCTATCCAGATGGACCTGGTTATAAAGGTGTTTTTATTAATGCCTATGTTACAAAAATTGACGGTAAGGAATGGTCTTACAACGAGGGCTGTCTTAGTATTCCAAAGATTCGGGAAGATGTACTGAGGGGTGAAAATGTGACCATCGATTATTTAGATGAAAACTTTAAGCCTTTAACCAAAACATTCAATGGTATTACTGCTAGGGTAATCTTGCATGAATATGACCATATAGAAGGTAAGTTATTTATTGACTATATAAAACCATTGAAACGCACTTTATTAAAAGGTAAGTTGATGGATATTTCTAAGGGAAAAATTAATGTTGATTACCGAATGGTTTTTCCAAAATAGTTTTTTGGCAATAAATATTTCAAGGTTTTTTTATATTCAGAGTGCAACTAATTTAATTAGAGAATTGCATTCCATCATATTTTAATTATACTGCAATCAATTGTTGGAATGCTTAATAAAATAGTACCATACTTCTTTTTTTTTCTACTGCATTGTACTCAAGTTTTAGCACAAGACTCCGCCGATTTAAATGTAACGGTAGGAAAAAATATCATCACTTTGAGTGATGTGGTAGTAAATAATAAGCTAAATGTCCCCAGTTTTATCAATCGAATAAAAAATGACACTAGTTTTTACAAAGCATTTCGAAATCTACATTTACTTGGATTTTCTGCTATCAATGATATTAGAATGATGGGTAAGGATGGAGCTTCTTTAGCTACTTGTTTAAGTAAAACCAAGCAAATAGCTGAAAATAATTGCAGGAGAATGGAGGTTTTGGAGGAACAAATCACAGGTGACTTTTATGATGAAAAACACAATTATAATTACTATACAGCGCAAATGTATGCTTCACTTTTTTTTACGGTTGGAAAAATTTGCGGAGAAACAAATGTAGTAGGAGGGAATGAATTTAATTTAGACAATAAATCAGGTATTGAAAAGCACAAGGAACAATTAAAAATGTTATTTTTCAATCCAGGTAAAAAAATCAAAGGGCTTCCGTTTATGTCTGGAAAAACAGCCATTTACGATGATGAAATGGCCGATGCATATGATATGGAAATTGATATGGATGATTATAATAAAACCAGTTGTTATTTATTGAAACAAAAAGTAAAGCCAGGGATGGAAAGTAAGGTGGTGGTAGATGAAATGATTACTTGGTTTGATGATAAAACATTTGAAGTGGTAGCAAGAAAATATTCTCTTAGCTATGATGCAGCTTTATACGATTTTAAAGTACAGATGGAAGTTCAGATGACTCATGTCGGTAAACTTTTGGTACCCTCTATGCTGCGCTACAATGGAAATTGGAAAGCTGTTTTTAAAAAACGCGAACGTGGGGTATTTACTGCTACCTTATTTGATTTTAAATAATGCATTTCAATTGGTAACCAATTTTTCTTGAAAATTATTCAGAAATATCAACATTGAAAGGCGGCTCAATTGATAATACTTTTCTTTTTCCAGCAAATTTTCTTTTTAATATATCTTGAACAGGAATATTTTCTATTTTACTTTCCAACCAGGAAATGATATCGAGGTAAATGAATGCCCGAGTTTCAAAACGGTCATTCTGGTGAGTATTTAATTTCAACAACAATTTTTCAAGTTCAGGCTTAATATCTTTTACAGAAATGTGAAAAGAAGTTCGAATGAATTTGAAAATTTCCTCTTCTACTACACTGAGGTTTTGAAGTTTTGCCATAAAACGATACACTGATTTTATAAGGTGGTCAAGTATATCCTCATTGCCCAATTCATAATGGGCAATTAAGTGAAGTAAGCGGCTGTAACATTGTAGATCTGTTCTGAGGTCTACCTTCCAATTAATTATTTTGTTTAGATAATCTATTGCCTTTTCATAATCACCGCTACCAAAATATAAGCAGGCAATCTTGTAATAAAAAATCAATACCCTGTGTCGATCTAGGTATATTTCGTATTCTTTTAATTTTTCTTCGATTGCAGGAATTAGGGCTAACCCTTCAGTAAAACTTCCTTCTAAAAAATGTTTGTTAACCAAAGAAATAGTGCTGTAAACAAAGCATTGTATTTTGTTATTGACATTGTTTTGTACTAAATCAGTTTTGCAAAACTGATCAAATATTCCGAGCGTCTCTGCTAATTTTTTATGATTACCCAAATCAAAATGTGATCCCATCAGGTTGTGCATTCCTTTTATATAATGCGCTGTTTCAATTGGCAGCATGAATGGTTCTTCTTCAAAAAGATTGACCCATTTTTGGGTATACCGGTAATATTGTAAAAAATCTTGTTTGATAAAAGCGTTCCAGCAATAACATTGATAGAGGTACAGACGTTCATAAAAACTATTGCAAAGGGGAGTTTTATCTAATAGTCTGCTTGAAAAAAAGTCTTGAAGCGCAATACTTTCCTCTTCATTTCTGCAATGTCCATTTTTAATATACCAGCTGTATAACTGAAGTGATAAATTTGAAAGTTGAGAGACCAGTGTTAAGCTTTCATTGACTTGCTCGGATTCCTTGCTTAAATAATCTGCCCTATCTTGAATACTTCTTGTAATGTACAATGCTTCAATTTTTTTTTCAAAAAAAAGTACTTGTTGCAGATAGGTAAGTTGGTTATTATTTTTTGCCTGCTCTTTTAATTTGTCTAAAACTTTTAAACTTTGGTGATAAAGTCCTTTGTTGTATAAAATTCTAGCATAGTCCATTTGCTCGTGCAATGAAATGTCTATAAAGTTGTCACTGATTAACCGAAGGCTACTAAGAATTTGTTTATATAAATGTGCTTTCAGATTGCTAAGTTGCTGCTTTTTGATTCGCTCGTTTTTTGAAAGCAATACCCCTTCATCATAGGTATCCATTTTGTCTAAAGCATCAAATAATTGGATACTGATTAACTCCTCAGAAGAGGAATTTCTAGTTGCATAAAGCTTGAAATTTCTTTTTTCGCTTTTTTCAAGTGATTGGATGAGCTGAAATAGGGGGTCTGTAGTCCTGTTGGGCATCGTAATTTTATTTCTTTGTATTGCTTACTGGATATTGGTTTGAGGTTAAAAAGGGTACTTTATATAGCGTAAAATTACCAACATTTTATTGATTGTAAACGCTTATATGCACTATTTTCGAAGACTAAGTTCATTTATTATAAAATTGAACAGTTAAACCGAATTATTTAGACTGTTTTAATAAATATACAAATTCTATGTCAGCTAATAAGATACACATTTTTGACACTACTCTCCGCGATGGTGAGCAGGTTCCAGGTTGTAAGTTAAATACCACCGAAAAGGTAGAACTGGCCTTGAAACTTGAGGAGCTAGGAGTAGATATAATTGAAGCTGGTTTTCCTATTTCCTCGCCAGGGGATTTCAATTCTGTCAATGAAATTTCAAAAATTATTACCAAAGCAAGTGTTTGTGGTTTAACGAGGGCAGTACAAAAAGACATTGAAGTAGCTGCGGAAGCTTTGAAGTATGCTAAAAGACCTCGTATTCACACGGGTATTGGTACATCTGATTTACACATTAAACATAAATTTAATTCTAATCAAGAAGATATACTGCTTCGTGCTATTCAATGTGTAAAATGGGCTAAAAATTTTGTAGATGATGTCGAATTTTATGCAGAAGATGCAGGACGAACAGACAATGTTTATCTAGCAAGGGTGGTAGAAGCTGTTATCAAGGCAGGTGCTACTGTAGTAAACATTCCAGATACAACCGGTTATTGTCTTCCTCATCAGTATGGTGAAAAAATTGCATTTTTGGTAAACAACGTTTCCAATATTGACAAAGCCATTATTTCTTGCCATTGCCACAACGACCTTGGTTTAGCAACTGCCAACTCAATCTCTGGAATTATTAATGGAGCTAGGCAGATAGAATGTACCATCAATGGATTAGGCGAAAGGGCAGGCAATACCTCTTTGGAGGAAGTGGTAATGATTATTCAACAACATAAAAATCTTGGTTTTCATTCAGGTGTTAATGCCAAATTATTAAACCCAATGAGTCTATTGGTAGCTGAAACAATGCGTATGCCAGTGCAATGCAATAAAGCCATTGTGGGTTCCAATGCATTTTCTCATTCTTCAGGTATTCATCAAGATGGATTTTTAAAAGATGCATTGACTTATGAAATCATCGACCCAGTAGAAGTAGGCGCCGAGGCTTCTAAAATTGTACTAACGGCTAGGAGTGGACGAAGTGCTTTGGCCCATCGTTTTCATAAACTAGGCTATACTTTTAATCGAAATGATATTGACAGATTATATCAAGAGTTTTTATTGGTAGCAGATAGTAAGAAGGAAGTGATGGAAGAAGATTTACATGAATTAGCAAAAGCTCATGTTGCTGAAGTTGTTTAGCAATGAATGGTAGGTAATAATTTAAAATTATTGCAGTATTAATTTTTAAAGTCAAAGGTTTTAGTGGAATAAATAATGGTTCATTTTTGTTAGTAGTAATATTGATCCTTTTTTTTCCCCTTCCCACTTTTGAGTAATTGGTTTTGATTTTATTTGGTAATAATTTTTAAAAAAAGATTGGTCAATAGGTCCTTCAAATAAAAAAAGAATATCGTTGTAAATAAAATATAGGCAGGCTTAATAAAAAAAATGGCAGTAGTTTAATTAATTAAATTTTATGGAAATTAACAAGTACAGTAAAATAATAACACAGGATCAAACTCAGCCAGCAGCACAAGCTATGTTTTATGGTATAGGGCTTACAGATGCAGATTTAGCTAAAGCTCAAGTAGGGGTAGTGAGTATGGGTTATGATGGAAACACCTGCAATATGCATTTGAATGATTTAGCAAAATTGGTAAAGCAAGGAGTATGGGAAAATGATATGGTAGGACTTATCTTCAACACCATCGGTGTGAGTGATGGCATGAGCAATGGTACTCCAGGTATGCGTTATTCGCTGGTTAGCCGTGATATCATTGCCGATTCAATTGAAACTGTTTGCGGTGCTCAATATTATGATTCTTTGATAGCAATACCTGGTTGTGATAAAAATATGCCTGGTTCTGTAATGGCAATGGGTAGATTAAATCGTCCGTCCATTATGGTGTATGGTGGTACCATCGCTCCTGGACATTACAAAGGCCAGGATCTAAATATTGTATCTGCTTTTGAGGCACTCGGCCAAAAGATTGCTGGTAATTTAGAGGAGGCTGATTTTAAAGGCATCGTAATGAACAGTTGTCCTGGTGCGGGTGCTTGCGGTGGAATGTATACTGCCAATACAATGAGCAGTGCCATTGAGGCTTTGGGTATGAGCCTTCCCTATTCTTCCAGTAATCCAGCATTGAGTGATGCGAAAAAAGAAGAATGTTTACAAGCTGGAAAGGCTATCCGTCATTTAATGGAAATGGATATTAAGCCTTCGGACATCATGACTCGTAAAGCATTTGAGAATGCAGTTACAATAATTATGGTTTTGGGTGGAAGTACCAATGCTGTATTGCACATGATTGCAATTGCAAAAAGTGTAGACGTTGTTCTTACTCAGGATGATTTCCAATTAATTAGTGATCGGGTTCCTGTATTAGCAGATCTTAAACCGAGTGGAAAATATTTAATGGAAGATCTTCATAATATTGGCGGAGTTCCTTTAGTGATGAAATATTTATTGAGGCAAGGATTATTGCATGGTGATTGTATGACCGTAACAGGTAAAACAGTTGCTGAAAATTTAGCGAATGTTCCTGATTTAGATTTTGATTCACAAAAAATAATTTTCCCAACATCCAATCCAGTTAAGTCTACTGGACATCTTCAAATCCTGTACGGTAATTTGGCAGAGAAAGGAAGTGTGGCAAAAATATCAGGAAAGGAAGGGGAGTTATTTGAAGGCCCAGCAAGGGTTTTCGAAGGGGAGTCTGAATTAATCAACGGTATTAATTCTGGTAAAATAAAATCGGGTGATGTAGTAGTCATTACACATGTTGGTCCAAGGGGTGCACCTGGTATGCCTGAAATGCTTAAGCCAACTTCAGCGATAATTGGTGCTGGTTTGGGAAAATCTGTTGCATTAATTACCGATGGAAGGTTTAGTGGCGGTACCCACGGATTTGTTGTGGGGCATGTAACTCCAGAAGCTTTTGATGGAGGATTAATTGGTTTGGTTAAAGACAATGATAGAATTGAAATTAATGTGGCTACTAAATCAATGACTTTAAAAGTTTCTTCAGAAGAAATTGCTTTAAGAAGAGCGAACTGGAAGCAGCCTGCATTAAAGGCAACAAAAGGTATTTTATATAAATATGCAAAAACTGTAAAAGATGCTAGTGAAGGATGTGTTACGGATGAGTAATTCAATTTTAAAAAATAAGCCTTTGCACATAAATTATTTTCAAAATCACCAATAATGGAAAAAATAGATACCATCATTAATCAAAAAGAAGCTAATGAAATATTGGCCTCTCCTCAATTTGCTATTCAGGTGAAAGAGGAGACTGAAATTTCAGGGTCACAAGCTGTGCTTGAAGCATTTATTGCTGAAGGCGTAGATACCATTTTTGGTTATCCAGGAGGGGCGATCATGCCGATTTATGATGCATTGTATGATTATAACGATCAACTAAAACATATTCTGGTGCGTCACGAGCAGGGTGGAATCCATGCTGGACAAGGATATGCTAGAAGTTCGGGTAAAGTAGGAGTTGTGTTTGCTACCAGTGGACCTGGAGCTACTAATTTGGTAACAGGGTTGGCTGATGCGATGATTGATAGTACACCATTGGTTTGTATAACCGGTCAGGTATATGCGCATTTGTTGGGAACCGATGCTTTTCAGGAAGTGGACGTTATTAATATCACCACTCCAATTACCAAATGGAATTATCAAATAACCGACGCTAATGAGATTCCGTCTGTTTTGGCAAAAGCATTTCATATTGCCGGTACAGGTAGACCTGGACCAGTGTTAATAGATATTACAAAGAATGCTCAGCTTCAAAAATTTAACTACAGTGGGTATAAAAAATGTACGTTTATTAGAAGTTATAGGCCTAAGCCAACCGTACGTAAAGAATATGTGGAAAGAGCTGCTCAATTGATAAATGAAGCAAAAAAACCAATGGTAATTTTTGGGCAGGGAGTTATTCTTGGGGGGGCAGAGAAAGAATTTAAGGCATTTATAGAAAAGGGAGGCTTGCCTGCAGCTTGGACTATTTTGGGATTAAGTGCTTTACCTACAGACCATCCTCAAAATGTTGGAATGCTTGGTATGCATGGAAATTATGGTCCCAATGTTTTAACCAATGAATGTGATGTACTCATTGCTGTGGGTATGCGTTTTGATGATCGGGTTACTGGAAGATTAGATAAATATGCTCGTCAGGCTAAAGTCATTCATTTAGATATTGATCCTGCAGAAATTGATAAAAATGTAAAAGCTACTGTTGCTTTATGGGGAGATTGTAAAGAGACGCTTCCAATGTTGACAGCGCTAATAGATAAAAAGCAACATCCCGAATGGTTGCAAAAATTCAATGAGTTTACCCAAAAAGAAATCGATGTTGTTATTAAAGATGAGCTAAATCCAACAACAGATGAGTTGACGATGGGGGAAGTTATCAAAGTGCTCAATGAGCTTACTAAAGGAGATGCAATCATTGTTACAGATGTTGGACAACATCAGATGGTGACTTGCAGGTACGCTAAATTTAATGAGACAAAAAGTAATATTACTTCAGGTGGAGCAGGTACGATGGGGTTTGCATTGCCAGCGGCTATTGGTGCAAAATTTGGAGCACTAAACCGAACTGTGGTTGCTGTAATTGGAGATGGAGGTGTACAAATGACCATACAAGAATTAGGTACTATTATGCAAACTGGCATTAATGTAAAAATATTAATTCTTAATAATCAATTTTTAGGAATGGTTCGTCAATGGCAGCAATTGTTTCACGATAAACGGTATTCATTTGTTGATATTGAAAGTCCGGATTATGTGATGGTTGCCAAAGGATATAGAATTGAGGGGCAAAGTATTTCAAAGAGAGATCAAATAAAAGATGCATTATCAATAATGCTTAATCATCCGGGAGCTTATTTGCTAGAAGTAATGGTTGGAAAAGAAAATAACGTGTTCCCTATGGTTCCGCAGGGGTGTAGTGTTGCAGAAATAAGATTGTCATAATTGACAAAGGTAAATGGATTTAAAAATTAATAAATTCGATTGTTCCTTAAAAAATTATTAGTTAAAACAAAGTGTATGAAAAAGGAGTTTACGATAACGGTATATGGAGAAAACCAGATTGGTTTATTGAATAGAATTGCTATTATTTTTGTTCGAAGAAAAATAAATATTGACACTATGAACACTTCTCCCTCTGAGATAGTGGGCATACATCGATTTACCATACTAATCGATGAAACAGAGGAGGTGGTTAGAAAAGTTTGCAGACAAATAGAAAAACAGGTAGATGTTTTAAAGGTATATTTCAATACAGAAGAAGATATTGTATGGCAAGAAATGGCACTGTATAAAGTTTCTACAGAGCAGATAGCTGAAAAAGCTAAAGTAGAAAGATTGTTAAGAGAATTTGGTGCAAGGGTTGTTGCAATTACCAAAGATTTTACCATTTTTGAAACTACTGGACATCGAGAAGAAACGGATAAGCTGGTGAAAGTGCTAGAACCCTATGGATTAACAGAGTTTGTCCGTAGCGCAAGAATTGCCATCATTAAAAAGAGCCGAGGATTTCATGAAAAGCTCAAAGAATTTGAACAAAGAGCACCTGGAGAAGAGCTAGTAGAAAATGAGTTTTTAAATCAGCGGCAAGGAGTTTTCAGTATGTAAAATACCGAACTTTTGCTACAGAAATATTAATTTAATTACATTATAGAAATATTTTTTATTATAACTAATTACTATCAACACCCTTATCATTTTTAATGTAAAGGGCATTATTCAACTCCTCGCAAAATCCATTATGGGACGAGGGCAAACAAAAAACATGGCTAATTATTTTAACACATTGTCGCTTAGAGAAAAGCTGAATCAA
>CAMBTV010000028.1 GCA_945870835.1 Chitinophaga pinensis | reverse complement strand
TTACCACTCGTTCAACATTCAATACTATTAATGCTTCATTACCATCAATTGGGTAAGATTAGTCTTGAAAAAATAGTTCAAAAAATGAGTCATGCCGTGGCTGACTGTTTTCATATAGAAAATAGAGGCTACATACGGGAAGGCTATTTTGCAGATCTTGTGATAGCTAACTTAAAAAATACCATTACGGTCAGCAAAGAAAATTTGTTGTACAAGTGTGGATGGAGTCCACTAGAAGGTTTTAATTTTCCTGCACAAATAGAAAAAACTTTTGTGAACGGATCAATGGTTTATGACAAGGGGATTTGGGATGAGTCTAATAAAGGAAAAAGAATGACATTTAAACATTAGTTTTTACAATTGAATACAATATTATCGATCTTTTTAATTTAGCAATTATTCTGAAAAATATCTGAAAAGCTAAAATTGCTTTTATTCTCGCAGCATGGAAATAGATAAAACAACCTTAAGCGACCTTTCTTTAATTGATACCGAAGGTGAATTTTCTGTATTTCATCACCTTAATTTATGCAGAACAATAGGCGGAAGAGATCAGCTATTTGAAAACTTTAAGCGCCCATTAAAAAGTATTGAAGAAATAGAGGGGGTGCAACAAACATTACAAACTATTTTAAAGAATTTAGAATTGTGGCCCAATCAAATTAGCAATGGTTCAATCCTGATGATTGAAAAATTCTACCAGACCTCATTTGAATTAATTCCCAAAAATCCATCTAATTTAAGTGCGTATAGTTATAAATTATTCAACCGAGCAGATTTTTCTATGGTTGAATACTCCGTTGGACACAGTTTTGATTTTATAAAAGGGATGAAGCTTTTAGTAAAAATTTTTATGACGACTCAATCTCCTGCACCTCTAAAAAAACTATTGGGTGCTATTGAAATTATCCTCCAGAAAGAAGAATTCACCATCATAGAAAAAAATAATAAAGCAGCAAATCTTTCCATCGCTCAACAATTGGAATTAGGCCATTTTCTGAAATACCAATTCAAAAGAAATATGCAGGAGTTGCTCAATTGCTATTCACAACTAGATGCTTGGTATGGTATGGCTTTGGCTGTGAAGGAGTTTCATTTAAATTTTCCAAAATTAATAGAAATAGACCGCCCATTTCTAAAGGCGAAAGGTTTGTATCATCTGCAATTAAATAATGCAATTGGATATGATGTAACGCTTGATGACCAAAGCAACTTTTTATTTTTAACTGGAGCTAATATGGCTGGTAAAAGCACCCTTATTAAATCGGTAGGTACAGCTGTATTTTTGGCTCATATTGGTATGGGAGTACCTGCAGAAAATATGCAGTTAAGCTGCTTCGATGGTATGCTCAGCAATATCAATGTAATGGATAACTTACTAGAAGGTGAAAGTTATTTTTACAACGAAGTGCACCGAATCAAGTCGACGGTACAAAGAATTTCTGATGGAAGAAAATGGCTTATTTTAATTGATGAACTATTCAAAGGAACCAATGTTGAAGATGCGATGAAGTGCTCAACAACCGTGATAAAAGGTCTACTTAAGATGAAAAAATCGCTTTTCATTTTATCTACCCACCTTTATGAAATTGGTGACGAACTTAAAAGTTTTCCAAATATTCGTTTCAGTTATTTTGAAACGATCGTAAAGGAAGATCAACTATTTTTTAATTATCAGCTAAAAGAAGGAATCAGCAATGATCGTCTTGGCTACTTTATTTTAAAAAACGAAGGAGTGGTAGAACTGCTTGAAAAATTATAAAGTATTTAGCTATTTCTTTTACCCTATCCTGCCAAAGAACCAATAGCTTATCAAAAGTATAATTGATAAGCAAATCATTCATTAGCTTCCAAAAGCCAGATAAATTAATTACCCCAATGGGTTCAATTCAAATAGCTGGCAAGAAGAAATAAAAGGTTATTAGGTAATTGAGCTACTAACTGATGCTAAATATGTGATTGCTTATTGCCTAATCAGTGTAAATTTGCAACTAACCGTAAAGCCAATAAAGAAAGTAGTAATCTATCATGAGTTTTTTAAGAATATTTAAATACATACACATACCAAGAAAAAAACTGGCATTGTACCTTTTTTTTACAACCTTGGCTACGCTATTCTCGCTACTTTCAATCAATGCGTTAGCCCCTTTCATGAATATCATTTTTAAGGCTGATAGTTCAGTTCCTGGAATCAAGGTAAAATCTTTGGGTAGATTCAATGACTTTTTTCAACTGTTAATTAATAATCACGGATCCCTTTATGCCCTTGGAGTCATTTGTACATTGATGATTGTTTCAATTTTACTTAAAAACCTTTTTGTATATCTTTCACTGTTTATTTCAACGCCTGTTCGAAGTCAAATCTTAGCAGATTTCCGATTGCGATTATATGCCAAAATTTTACAACTACCTGTTGGCTTTTTTACAGAACAAAAAAAAGGAGACCTAATGAGTCGTATGACTGGAGATATTAACGAAGTTCAGGGTTCCATTTTTACGGCCTTAGAGGGACTAGTAAAAGACCCCCTCATCATCATTTCCTTTTTAATTTCGATGATTTTATTAAGTCCGCATCTTTCCTTATTTCTTCTTATTTTTTTACCAATAACAGCATTGTTCATAGGTAAAATTAGCAAGAGATTAAAAAAACAATCTACCGCACACTCTGTAGCACAAGGTGAAAATATTTCACATGTAGAAGAAACGCTGAGTAGTATAAAAGTAATTAAAGCTTTTAGAGCTGAAGAGAGAATGCTCAACAAGTTTAATGATGGCAATGAAAAACTTTTTTCATTGCTTAATAAAATGACACTACGCCGTGATTTAGCAAGTCCTATTACCGAGGTACTAGGCGTGACGGTACTTTGTGCTATTTTATATATTGGAGGTCGCTTTGTTTTTAGCGAAGGAGCCCAACTTACTGGTGGTGATTTAATGGCATTTATTTTATTGTTTGCAATGATTATCAATCCTGCAAAGAATTTATCTACCACCATTTCAAGTATGCAAAAAGGAATGGGTGCTGTAGAGAGAATTGAAGAGATTTTAAATGCGCCTATTCAGGTGGAAGAAAAAGTCAATGCAACAATTTTAAATGGATTCAATCAATCGATTGAGTTTAGAAATGTAAGTTTTAAATATGATGATAAAACGATTTTGAAGAATATCAATTTTATAATTGAGAAAGGTAAAACAGTAGCATTAGTAGGGTCATCGGGTGCAGGAAAATCAACCTTAGCGGATCTTATTCCACGCTTTCATGATGTTAGTGAGGGTGCTATTTTAATTGATGGAGTAGATATTAAAGACTTTACCCTCCAATCTCTCCGAAAACAAATGAGCATAGTAACACAGGAAGCCATTTTATTTAATGACTCCATTGCAAACAATATTGCATTGGGTGATATCAATGCATCTTCGCAAGAAATCACAGAGGCTGCTACCATTGCAAATGCACATCAATTTATTCAACACAAGGAGGATAAATATGACACCAATATAGGCGACCGAGGAATGAAGCTAAGTGGGGGTGAGCGCCAACGGATTACTATCGCTAGGGCAGTATTACAAAATCCACCGATACTCATTCTTGATGAGGCTACTTCTTCCTTAGATACAGAGAGTGAACGTTTGGTTCAAGATGCTATTGTTAACTTAATGCAAGATCGAACCTCTTTAGTTATCGCCCACCGGCTAAGTACCATCAGTAATGCAGACGAAATTATTGTATTACAAAAAGGATCCATTATTGAAAGAGGTACCCATGATTCCTTAATCTCACAAAACGGTTTTTACAAAAAATTGGTGGAAATGCAAGAAATAAAATAAGTGAATTTTTAAAAAATTGATTGCTTATCTTTCAATCAGTTCTTTTAACTATTTTATTATTTCATTTATGCTAGTAAAAACTTTTGGCAGTGCTGTGTATGGGGTAGAAGCGATCACTATTACAGTAGAAGTAAACATTAACAATCAAGGTAAATCTGACGCGATTATTGTAGGACTGCCTGATGGAGCTGTGAAAGAAAGTTTGTTGAGGGTAGAAAGCGCAATTAAGGACAATAATTTTTTTATGCCAAGAACAAGGTTAATTGTAAACCTTGCCCCTGCAGATATTCGAAAAAGTGGAACTGCTTTTGATCTTCCAATAGCAATGGCCACCCTTGGTGCAAGCAATCAACTTGTAAATCCTGAAAAACTTACCGACTATGTCATAATGGGGGAACTCAGTCTAGACGGCACCGTTAGATCGATTAAAGGTGCGCTACCCATCGCTATACAAGCTAGAAAAGAAAATTTCAAAGGGCTAATAGTTCCCAAACAAAATGCAAGAGAAGCTGCCATGGTTAACAACCTAGCTGTATTTGGGGTTGAACACCTAAACGAAGTAATCGATTTTTTTAAAGATGAGACAACGCTTACACCTACAACAGTAAATACACGAGAAGAATTTGCCTACGCGCAAAGCGAATTCGACATCGACTTTTGTGATGTGAAAGGACAAGAAAATATAAAAAGGGCTTTAGAGATTGCAGCAGCAGGCGGTCATAATGCAATTTTAATTGGACCGCCAGGAGCTGGCAAAACAATGCTAGCAAAGCGCTTGTCCACCATCCTTCCACCCCTTTCACTTCAAGAAGCATTGGAAACAACAAAAATTCACAGTGTGGCAGGTAAGTTACCTGAAAATGCTACCCTCATTTCCAAAAGACCTTATCGAAGTCCACACCATACTATCTCTGATGTAGCGCTCGTAGGTGGTGGAGGTAATCCTCAACCAGGAGAAATTTCATTGGCCCATAACGGTGTATTATTTTTAGATGAACTTCCTGAATTCAAGCGAACAGTTTTAGAGGTGATGCGACAACCAATGGAAGAAAGAAAAGTGACCATCTCAAGAGCAAAAATAGCATTAGAATTTCCCGCTAGTTTTATGTTGATAGCTTCCATGAACCCATGTCCATGCGGTTATTTTAACCACCCCGATAAACAATGCACTTGTCCACCGGGTGCTGTTCAAAAATATTTAAACAAAATTTCAGGTCCATTACTAGATAGAATTGATTTACATGTAGAGGTAACTCCAGTAGCTTTTAGTGAATTATCGTCTACCCTGCCGTTTGAAAAAAGTGATCGAATACGCGAAAGGGTTATTAAAGCAAGGGATATACAAGTAGAAAGATATAAAGACTCCGAAGGTGTGTATGCCAATGCGCAAATGAGCAGTAAAATGCTGAAAGAATTTTGTGTGATCAATACAGCTAGCCAAAATCTTATAAAAATTGCAATGGAAAAACTAAATCTTTCTGCCAGGGCATATGATAGAATATTAAAAGTAAGTAGAACCATTGCAGACCTTTCAGCTAGTGCTGATATCAAGTCAGAACACCTAGCCGAAGCTATTCAATACAGAAGTTTAGACAGAGAAGGATGGGGTGGATAAGTATTGATATGTTCCAATAAAAATTGCATCGTTAATAGAAATAAAATAACTTTAGGATTCAATTGAATAAGAAGAATAAATTCCTACCATGAAAAAATTACAAAAAAATGAAAAAGATATTTTTACAATATTTTCAGCATTTTTTTACAAAGATTTTCCATTACCTCCAGTATCCTATATACACCCTATTCATGCCGGAAAAGCAATCGCAGAATTTGATTTAGGTATTGAAGGAGATGATACGGGAGATAACATTTCTTCTTGGAACAAAAATTTCTCAGAACTAACGGTAGCTTATTATATCTGGAAAAATTACGATGCTCATCAATTGCCCTATTGGGGTTTATGTCATTACAGGAGATATTTTTGTAATCATCTTCATTGGTCTAAATTAAAAAAAGAATACCATTTTACAGATAGGGAACTTGCCTTTAAAAAGACATTTACAGATAAATTATATAAAGAAATTGAAACCAATTTATTAGCAGGAAAAGTAATTAGTCCAATCCCCTACCGATTTATTAAACTTAAAAAATGGAGTGTTAAAAAACAATATTTTAGAGACCACGATGAAATTTCATGGGGCTTAACAGAAGCTGCTATAAAAAAATTATACCCTCAGTATAGTAGTAGTTTTAATGAAATGGGGGAAGGACTTACTTGTTCTTGGTATAATATGCTCATAGCTAGTTGGAGTTTTTGGGATGGATACCTTACCTTTCTTTTTGATATTTTATTGGAGGTAAAAAAAGATCTAGTAATCAATGAGGATCCTCTTCAAATAAGGATTTTTGGAAATCTTTCTGAAAGATTATTAAATACCTACTTGAGATACCACAAAAAAAATGATGGACTTCAAGTTCACTATTTACCACTTACTCGAATTTCGTGACGATCCACTTTGCTACAAAATACGCTGAACAATTTCTATTAATGTTGCTGCCCTTGCTGTATTAAGATGATACTTTATTAGATGTTCTCGAGCGTTTAATGCCATTTTCTCCCTTTCTAAAGGACGTGCTAAATAATAATCAATTAAATCTATTAAATCATCAAGAGAATCGGAACACCAAACAAGGTGTTTGCCAGACTCAAAATTATTAGGAATCGAAATTTTAGGTTCCTGACTAATCATAAAAGTACCTGTGGCAGGAACTTCCCAATAGCGCATTGTATCCCAACCAAAACCTCTAAAGTTTAAAACAATCTTGCATCTTGAAATCTCTTCCAAATAAAATAATCCCCTCCTTTTGTAGGTTTGAAAATTTTGATCTAGCGTCGTTCCATTTTGATTGCAATCATATTTTCCAGCTAAAAGATTCAGTGCATCCGTTCTTATTTGAGGGTACTGTTGACCCCAAAAAGAAACATCATATTTTTTAAAACTTTCAGATATGGTAGGGAAAGTAATATTATAGGGAAAGGAAAAAGGAAAAGGGAAAATATTGGAATGGTGAGCATGAAGAGAAGAAATATACTCCCGCTTAAGAATGATATCAAAAGGTCTTTTCTTAATGGCCGCTTCATAAAGATCCCCAGAGTGTTCACGATAAAAATCTCCTCCAATTTCAGAAAAATCACCACCATCAAGAAATAGTATGGGTTTATTTTTTACTAAGGGAAGTATTTTTAGATAACTTTCAAGCACATCCTTTTTAGCTGAAGCCAGTATAACAAAGTCAATTTCCTTAAAACTATTCATGAAAGGAAATCGAAAAGAAATAGAATTAAATCCAAGATTTTTTGGATAGGACTTAATAGGCAAATTAAACTTTGGGTTCCAAGGATAGTCAACGACATTCTCCTTACCCAAAACCTTTACCAATCCAGCATAGGTGAGATCTTGTAAGTAGTCAAAGCGATTACTACATATGTATAATATTTTCATAGGTTAGAAATAATTTTTTGGATCCCATTTGTACAGAAAAAATTATTTTGAGTTATTTTATTTTCTAGAATCAGATTGTTTTTATGGTCAATTTCTGGAGTATTTCTTTCTACATGATAGAGATGATAAACAATCGCACTAAATTTCATGGAATAAAATGTCAAGTTTTTCAAAGCCTCCAGTCTCCATTCAATATCAGAATCTTCGCCATTTCTTGCAAAAATATAATCCTCGTCAAAGCCATTGATAGATAATAAATCTTTTTTAAAAATGCCCATATTGCACCCTAATAATCTACCCTTATTTTTTTGCTTAAATCTTTGAGGTACAAATGGCAAATACAATCCTTCTTCAACTCTTTTGCAGCCTTTCAACAATAGATTGAAAATAGTAAGTCCAGCAAAACTTTTATTTATAAACAAAGCAGAAGAGAATCTTTCACTTAGCATAACCCTTCTTCCATATAAAACTCGGCCCGGTTTTTTTTCCAATAAATATTGTTTAACAAAATGTTTGTGAGGAACACAATCGCCATCAATGAATAAAATAAAATCGGTTGAAGAGGCTGCAATAGCTCTATTTAAAGCCTTACACTTTCTGAAACCTTCGTCAGACTGAGAAACATGAATTAGAGAAAAGGGAAGAAGATGTTGCTGCTGATTAATGAAATTTTTTGTTTCTAAGGCATCATCATCTTCTGAAATAATCACTTCAAATGTATTCTTAGAAGATTGATTTTTCAATGCCAACAATAGAATTTCTAAATTAGCAATGTTCTTATAATATGAAATTACTACAGATGCCTGCATAAGAGGTTAAAATTATTTATTTATTGACCGCAAGTAAACTAACATTAATTTGTATATTTTTACTACTACATAGGAATAGACAAAAAAATTACTACTATTGATATGGAAAAAATATTTAACAAAAAAGTTAAAAAAATGGAAAAGAGAATGATTGTCTTAGATTTCGAAAGAATGAAATATCCACACACAGGACTTTTTCATTTTTGTCAGAACCTTGGATTTTCATTACAGGAATCCATCGAAACGAGCTCAGAAGAACTAAGCTTTTATCTCCCTGCAAAGGAACGGAATTTTTTTGGAAAAAATGAACGATGTATTATTCAGCAACCATGGCACAAGCTAGTAATGCCTTCCTTAAAGAATTATTCAGTTTGGCATTCCACACATCAGGATTCAGATTATTTCCCCAAAAATTTACCGATAGTTTTAACAATTCACGACATCAATCTGCTGCACAATGTTAATAAAAGCGACCAAAGAAAAAGTCAGTATATTAAAGCCCTTGAACATAAAATAAAGCTGGCCAACCATGTTACATTTATTTCCGAATTTACGAAAAATGATGTGCAACGATATATTGATCTTAGCGATAAAGCTCATACAGTAATTCATAACGGTTGCAACATAAAAGCTATTGAACAATTAACTACACCTGCCTTATCGGTTTCCGCACCATTCTTTTTTACAATTGGCACCATAATGGAGAAAAAAAATTTCCATGTGTTACCAGCTTTACTGGAGGGAAATGATAAGCACATCATCATTGCAGGTATTACAACAAGCGAATCATACAAACAAATGATTCTAATAAATGCTAAAAATCTCGGTGTGGCTGACAGAGTTCATTTCACGGGTCCAATAAGCGAAAATGACAAACAATGGTATCTAAAAAATTGTTTGGCATTTGTTTTTCCTTCACTAACAGAGGGCTTCGGATTACCTGTGGTGGAAGCTATGCATTTTGGCATACCCATCTTTTTATCAAAATATACTTCCCTCCCTGAAATCGGCGGAGAGGTTTGCTACTACTTTGATTCTTTTAATAAGATCGATATGCAGCATACTATTCAGCAAGGATTGCAGCATTATTCAAATACAAATGCAAAAGAGAAAATACAAAATAGGTCAGCTTTGTTTAATTGGAAAAAGGCGGCTACAAAATATCTGGAAATATATAGAAGCTTCTAATAATGAGTTAAGCATCATTTTATCTTAATAAACATTTTAAAACAAAAAAGAAATTTCCTAATGACAGATCGTTTTTTTGAAGCGAGCAACTGTTCATAATTATTAAAGAATAATATCATCCTTTGGAAATTATTGATCAATGAAAAACTTTGATAGGTTTTTACCAGCATTCTCAATACTTCTTTTTCTTTGATAGAATCATCAGGGCAGAGTTTATAAAAAGTGTTTATCCTTAAACGTATCTTCTTCATTTCAAGCCGCTTCTCTTCTGCCTTGTTTAACTTATTGTGCTTTCGGCTTTTACCGCCCGCTGCCCCAAATATATTGGCACTATGTTGGCGGTAGCTGGCCAATGGTTCGGGTATGTATTTCATACCGCCATGAAAAGTAGCAATATAACATAACCACCAGTCATGTGGGATCGTGTCAAGAAAAGGGATTGCATGTTGTATCAAAGATTTTTTTATAAGTGTTGCGTGCCCGTATATCCTGCAAAATATTGCCTGCTGTAAACAATTATCAAAATCACGGCAACTAACCCTATCCGATATATTTACTCCGATGGGCTGAAGATCCTCATCACACAAAATAGAATCGCAATAAACCAATGGAAAATCACCAATGGCTGCCTTCATTTTTTTTAATTTATCTGGGTGCCAATAATCGTCCTGATCGCAAAGAGCAATATATTCACCGCTAGCCAGCGAGCAGCCCTTTTCGAAATTTTTAATATACCCGAGATTTGCGGCATTGTTAAATAACTTTATATTGGAATATTTTTGTTGAAACATTTGCAGTATTTCAATTGTATTGTCTGTACTACAATCATCTACTATGATGATTTCAATATTTGGATAAGTTTGTACAACAATGGATTCCATCTGTTGTTCTAGGTATAAACCTCCATTATAGGTTGCCATAACAATTGAAATGACTGGCATCACCGGGTTGATTATACTATTTTCGTTCTGCGTTTGATCGGTTTTCATCGAATTATAAGAAAATTAATATCGTTTATTTATTTGATGATGACAAAGTTACTTTAACAAGAAAGCGGGACTGTTTATTTATAAAAATAAGCATAGTAAATAGATTTGAATTACTTTAATCCCCTTTTTAACTCTCAAAAAAATAGCAGATGGCGCATCCTCTTGTTGATAACATACTATGCACTTATAACAAAGAGGACATCATAGAAATACAAAAACAATCAATTCTCGCTTGGACTTACATAAATATTATCCTAAAAATAACCATAAAAAAGTAATTAACGAAGTTGTATCAAAAGATATGAGCTATTCTCAAAAAGAAATCTTTAGATTTTCTAAAATAAATTACTTAATTAAATCGAAAGGAATTCTTTAAACATAAAGAGGCTAAAAGATAGAATAAAATTCATTACTACATCGAATCAAATTATTTTTTTACTTTATAATTCTTATAAATAAAAAATTGTTTACCCGTAACCATTTCCAAAAATTTCATAATTTTTTCCTTTCTAGTCATATTGTTTCTCGAAGGATCATAGACAAATTCCCAATCCTGTGCCTCCACTACTCGCTGAATTGCTGCAGGATGAGTTCCAGTAAACACCTTCAAATAATCATATTGGTGGTAATCGTATGCCTGGCCATCGACCGCTTCAAAGTCTTTAATAAAATCATCAGTAGGATGATACCTTTTGCTAAATTCAATATTTTTTGCCTTTTGCGTTTTAGGTGCTTTGGACCAGCTGTAATGGTAAACAGTGGCTTCTATTTGTTTAACTAAAAGCTTAGTGCCTTTTTCATTGACTAGTTCAGGATTATGAAACTTTCTGAAGCCCATTGAATCCTTATAACTTCTGATGGAACGATCATTTCGAATAATTCTAATTTCACGTTGATGAAATCTGCGTGAAGGGCAATAATGATTGAAATCACCAAAAAAATTAATAAACCTCAATAAAAAACCATCCACTTTTTTGTTGGAAAGATTCTGTTCTAAGCTTTGTAAAATAATTGGAAAGTCTTTTTCGTGAATCACTTCATCTGCCTGTAAATGAAAAAGCCAATCGCTGTCAATGCTCGTGCTATCCAATCCTATATTAGCTTGTTGTGCAAATACCTTTCCATCCTTTCTTAAATTATCATCCCAAATAGTATCTACGATTTTAATTTTATCATCTCCAATATTTTCAACTGCTTCTCTAGTACCGTCTAAACTATCTCCTACCACCACAATGTATTCATCTACTATTGGCAACAAACTTTTAATAGACTCAATAAAGGGATAGCCGAAAGTATTGCCATTTCTCACATAGGTAAAAGCGCTAATCTTCATTTTTTATAATATAAGAATCAAAGTACCGAAATTATTCTTACATAATAAAAGGAAAGCTTACACTGACTAATTCTATAAAAACATTTTTGAAATAATATGAAAACATTAAATTATGCATCTAAGAATACATATAACTATCAACTTGGTTAAACTTTTGCGATATTTGCAATAATAAATAGCTTGGAAATAATTTACCCCCTTTTTTACAATGAAAATTTTATTTAAATACTTACAACCCTATAAATGGCTTGTTATTCTTACACTTGGACTAGCTGGGATAAACATTGGATTTTCACTGATAGACCCCATTTTGTTAGGTAAGATGGTCAATCTTGCCAATGAACAACAATCAGTTTCTTCGGGCAAATTCAATTGGTCAGTATTTTTCTGGAATTATGAATGGATTACTAAAAAGGGAACTCCCTATTTACACATCGGCGTATTTTATATTTTGGTATTCTCTATATCTGTTGCTATGGTGAGCCGTATTGCAAAAAACTTCCAGGATTATTTTTTAAACGTAGTTATCCAAAAATTTGGAGCAAGAGTTTTTACTGACGGTCTTCAACATGCAATGAAACTTCCTTATCAACAATTTGAAGACCAACGAAGTGGTGAAACCTTATCGATTTTAACAAAAGTTAGAACCGATGTAGAAAAATTCATGACCGGCTTTATTAATGTTCTTTTTGGAATATTAGTGGGCGTTGTATTTGTATTTGTATACGCGGCTATGTTTATTAACTGGCGAATTCCATTAGCCTATTTGGTTGGTATTGTTTCCTTAACCTTTATAACCAATCTGCTTAGCAAAAAAGTAAAGGGCATTCAAAAAAATATTGTAGGTCAAACTACCGCACTTGCTGGTTCAACTACTGAATCACTTAGAAATATTGAGTTGGTCAAAAGTCTCGGACTTACCAAACAAGAAGTTGAACGACTGAATAAAAATACTTACAAAATATTAGGACTTGAATTGACCAAAGTAAAGCGCATCAGGAGTATTAGTTTTATTCAAGGTACGATGGTGAATACCCTTAGACAGGTAATTCTATTTATATTAATGTGGCTGATTTTTCAAAACGAAATGGATGCAGGGCAATTGGTAACTATGCAAGTTTTTTCATTCTTCATTTTCGGTCCTTTACAGGAAGTAGGAAATATTTTACTTTCTTACCGTGAAGCAGAAGCCTCACTCAATAACTTTAATAACTTAATGCAAAAGGCACCTGAAACTGAGCCTGCCAACCCTGCACATTTGGGAAATATAGAAACCCTTTCCTTTGACCATGTTTCGTTTCAGCACCAAACTGCCTCTCACAAGGCAATTGACAATATCAGTTTTGATGTGAAAGTAGGAGAAACCATTGCCTTTGTTGGTCCATCTGGTAGCGGGAAATCTACTTTAATGAAACTTTTAGTGGGGCTCTATCGCCCGCAAGAAGGAAATATTTTCTATAACAAATTAGACGAAAATACCATTCACTTTGACGACTTAAGAAAACAAATTGGATTTGTAACTCAAGACACCAATTTATTTAGTGGAACTATAAAAGAAAATTTATTGTTTGTAAATCCCACTGCGACAGAGGATACTCTAAAAGAAGTTTTACAAAAAGCAAGTTGTTCAAACTTAATTTCACGAGCGGAAAAAGGATTAGATACTTTGATTGGTGAAGGAGGCCTAAAATTAAGCGGAGGAGAAAAACAACGACTTTCTATAGCACGTGCTTTACTAAGAAATCCACATCTTTTAATCTTCGATGAAGCTACTTCTGCACTTGACTCAATCACTGAAGAAGAAATAACCCATACCATCAAAGATATTTCGAGTGCCAAAGAACAGATTTCAATTTTAATAGCCCATCGGTTAAGCACCATCATGCATGCAGACAGGATATATGTATTAGAAAAAGGGGAGGTAGTTGAAACAGGGACTCATGAAAAATTGATTGAAGAAAAAGGCTTATACTTTGCCATGTGGCGTCAACAGATTGGAGAAAGAAAAAAAGTTTCTGAAAAAACAGTATAATTTAATTTTTAGTAGAATTAAATCAAGTATCTCTTACTGTAAGGTTTATAAAAAATTTCTTTTCAATTGATTACCTTTGTAAATAATGGATCATATTATTCCGAAACCCAGTTACCTGCTGAGCATATTCACCTCTAGATGTCCAAGATGTAGACGTGGCGATATGTTCAAAGAACCCAATCCATACAAAAAAGTTAAACTTTCTCATATTTTCGATATGCCCGATAACTGTCCAGAGTGCGGACAAAAATATGAATTAGAAAATGGGTTTTGGTATGGAACAGGCTATGTAAGTTACGCATTGGCTGTAGCCATTTCGGTCTCTACATTTGTAGCATGGCTGGTATTAATTGGTGTATCAACAGAAGACAATAGGGTATTTTATTGGCTAGGCCTTAACGGTGTATTACTTGTATTATTGCAGCCTTGGATGATGCGACTTAGCAGAGTAATCTACCTTTATTTTTTTGTGAGCTACGATGAAAATTATAAAAAGACCAACCCAGTGGAGTTTGATCACAAACAATAAACTGGTGAAGGGTGAATGGTGAATGGGCAATGGTGAATGGGCAATGGTGAATGGGCAATGGGCAAAATGCGAAGATTTTTTTACATCAACAATTCACAATTCACCATTCACCATTCACAATTCACAACTCACCATTCACCATTCACCATTCACAATTGACCATTCACAACTCACCATTCACCATTCACCATTCACAATTCACCATTCCCTATCCATCTGCCTTAAAAATATCTTTAAAAATATTACCTGCAGATAATTCTTCGATGTCACCTAGCTGAAGTTCTAGGGCTTTGGTACTTTTATTAATTTCTATTAATGATAGAACAATAGATAAAAATAAAAAAAACAAACTAAAAGCAAATATCCAATGTGCCATTACCATCCAGTTTCGGAAAATGAAATACATACACAATACGCAACACAAAAAACTCAAAACACTAAAGCTCTGCATATAGCGTATTAGGTTAAGGCGAGTACGAATACTTTTAATTTGATTGAGTATGTTTTTTTGCTTTTCTTCACGATTGTACTCAATGTGTAATTTTCTTACCAAGGCTGCGAGTGATAAAAAACGATTGGTATAAGCCAACATCAATAAGGTGATGGCAGGAAAAAGTAAGGCGGGTGTATTAATTGATATTTCTAACATTTACTAAAATTACACACAAACTTGAAAAATTAAAGTTTTCATTCAATAAATTAATAGGATTACTTAATACTGAAGATGAATAACTAGTAAACGAATTGCTTTTCTTTAAAAGATAAATTAGAAATAAATGTAACCCAGTACATTTATTTTCATAACAAATTAGAAGCCGATTTTTTATTTTGCTTGTGTTTTTTGTCGATCCACTTTTCCGCTTTGTAGCATAGCCAAGCACTTCCAGCACCAACAAGTGCTCCCGCAATCACATCAGAAGGATAATGAACTCCCTGATACATTCTTGCATAACCAACAGTAGCTGCGTACAAATAAGAAGGAACTGTAACATACCATTTTGGAAAAAGTAAACTTAGGGAGGTAGCAGTACAAAAAGCTGAAGAAGTATGACCAGAAGGAAAAGAATAACTACTACTCCCCACATATCGGTTAATTATATATGGATATGTTACATAAGGCCTGTCTCTTTTAATAATACGTTTCATTGATTGTGTAACTATGCTAGAAACAACAAACCCTCCAACCATATAAGCAGCATTTTTTTGCAATTGTTTATCATGCTTTACAATACCTGCAGTTAATAAACTTACTGGGGCTAAAATATTGAAGACAGTCACAGTTTCTGCCGTTGCCTTAAAGAAATTATTTTTAAAAGTTGTTTCAGATTGATTAATAGGTTGTAAAATATTGATATCTACATTTTGCCCATTACCATAAAAATTAAAGCACAGGATTATAAATAAAAAGATAAATATTTTTTTAAAATACATTGTTATCTAATTGAATAATTATGATCGTAAGGTAAGTTCTTAAATCGATAAAAATTAATTTTTAGCAACAATTGGTTCTTAATGCTAAAAAAACAAAACCTTCATAACAACTATTTTTTATTTCACTTTAAAACTTAATGGAAAATTTAATTTGATACTAAAGTTTCGGCCCATATTAAACACACCCATTCTACCAGTAGCTAAATTTTCTGATGCATATTTTAATCTGCTCAAATGATTTTGATAGGAAATATCTCCAAGATTACTTCCAACTAAATTTATAGAAAATATAGTGTTGCCATTTTTAGATACAAAATCGGCACCTAACCCCGCATTCAATAAGGTATAACCCCTTGTTGCTGTTTCTGTATTGTAGGCAGAAAAAATATTATTCTGAGCAAATGTATTATCCAATTCCAACTTAACGTAGAAATTACGAATCGCTTTTTTGAATTTTTTAAAATCGACTCTGCATTCAGTCAATAAACGTGGAGCTGGAATAAAGGGTAAATATTTTGAATTCGAAATTGCCTCTTTCAATTGCCCTGCTACCAAAGAAAATACATTTTGAACGTGTAACCAATCTAGTGGATGAGGATGAATGTCGATAGAAGCCTCTAATCCATATAAATTAGCTTTTTGCTGATCAAATTTAAACGCTGTCAACATTTCTCCATCCACCTCAACAAGTGAATCTCCTGCTTGAAAAGCCTATAATTTTCTGTAAAAAATAAAATTATTAAAACTATTGTGATAGGCAGCCATTCCAATTGAAATATGTTCGGTATTATAATCAGCACTTGCATCGAACTGAGTACTAGTTTCACTTTTTAAATTAATATCTCCATATTCGTAACGAATGGTTCCTTCATGTGCACCATTAGAAGCGAGTTCTGAAATACTCGGCGCCCTAAAGCCTCTTGCAACATTCAATTTAACAATAAGCCGACTACTCAGTTCAGCAGCTACTCCAACACTCCCTGAAAAATTGCTGAAACTTTTATTAAAACCACTCCCTTTACTATTGACGCCATCTAATAAATCGTCTGCCTGCAAGTTTCGATTTTCATATCGACCACCTCCACTAAAGCTTAGCTTTTGAATTGTTTTTTTAGTGAAAAAATAAGTGCCCATATCAAACAATCGATAATCAGGTATTAATTGTTCCATGCCTTTATTAGAATTTTTCTGCTGCATCCCATTAACACCAACTGAGGTTGACCAACCATTTATTTGTTTCAAATGAAATTGAGCCGTATAAGTAAGGGTACTTAAATCAAAGTAAAGAGAGGTTTCCTGAGGAAGATCAATATTACCAAATTCCTTTCGTTTATTTTTTTGATATCCTACATTAACCGTCAATCTATTTTCACCTAAACGAAAACTATTGTCCAACGCTATTTTATTATGCTGAATATTTTGATACGGTATATCTGCATGAGTGCTAATGAAATCATCCTCCGTAGCTCTTGATTCTCCACCACCTGCTACAGGCTTTATAAAATAGCCCTGCTCATCCCTCTCTCCTTCAACTAGACCTGCTTTTAAATTAAAGCTACTAAACAATAAATGACTGAATCCCCAGCTTCCATTATATCCGCCATACCCTCCAAAATTGTTTTGATCAAATTTTGAATTAAAAACTCTGCCGTCAAATTTATTTTTATAATCAGCTGCTGCCACGGATGACCCATAGACATTCCAATTAATACCTTTTACATTACCTGCAAGATTTGCGTTTAAAGTTCGCGCGCGATTATTTGACTGATAATTTGTAAAAACATTCGCTTTTACTGTATTATTTTCTACCGGCACATTGGTAATAATATTAATGACTCCTGCCATCGCATCACTCCCATAAATAAGAGAAGCAGGTCCTTTTAATATTTCTACTTTGTTTACACTAGACTCGTCAATTTCAATACCATGCTCATCACCCCATTGCTGACCTTCTTGTCTAACTCCATCATTCATTGTCAATACTCGATTATAACCCAATCCTCGAATAACAGGTTTTGAAATAGCAGGTCCGGTTGACATGCTTGACACACCTGGGCGTTTGGCCAAAGCTTCGATAATGTTAGTGGAAGCAGTTTGCGTTAGATCTTGCTTCCTTAATACGGATACTTGAAAAGGAACTTTTTTTAATTGAGTAGCTCCACTTACTCCTGTTATAATTACTGCATTGTTCTCAACAACTGATTCTAAAAGAACATACTCCTTTCTTGTATCGTCGGCTAAATTTATGTTGTCAACAATGGTGAAATAACCCACATGAGAAATCTCTACCAGATGGCTTCCAATAGCCAGACCATTGATTTCGAAATATCCAGCTGCATTGGTAATAGCTCCGGATTTTACATCTGCCAGAAATACGGATACCCCTGAAATGGGTGCATTTGTTTTGGCATCAATTATAATTCCAGAAAATTTTACTTTTATAAATTTATCAAAACTATTGGCATGAATTTTATCATTTGCTTTCAAATGAATTGATATAAAAAAAGGAAGGGCAAGGAAAAATAAACCTTGAAATGATTTCATTGTAATTAATTTAAAAGTCATCGAAACTAAAACTTTGCTTCTCAACAAGAGTTGAGGATAAATATTTAGGCAATGACAGGAGGACCCCTTAGTTGGAAAAAAGACGAGGTTTGATAAAATAAACTACCAATGATTGAAGGAGAAAATTTGGAACCTAATAATATTGAAACGCAATGAGCATTGACAGCAGGAATGGAAAAGGATGAATCCACCACAAAATGATCGCAGTTGCAATGATATCCTATCTGATCTAACTGCGCCTTGTCATTGGAATTAGTTTGCCCACTCGAATAATCTTTGTGATTAGCGAATGTATCATGCAATAATTGTGTAGGCGTATTACCCAATACAAAAAGCAATAGCAGCAGAAAGGCAGCAATTTTTGATATGAGGTTGTTTTTATACAAATTGACAAATTGAAACTACGTTGAAAATATACTATCTATTTCCCAAATAAAAGTAAACACTTCAAATACAACCTGCCCAAATCAAATTCCAATAAAAAAATTTAGCAGAAAATCATTTTTTTAGCATATTTAAAACACAAGGAATTAAAATAAACTATCAGTAACCCAAAATTATTTATTTGTTTTACTGTAGTCACGAAATTTCAAAACACTCGGAGAATAAGTATCCACAATCGACTAAGAAGACTTAAAAAAAGCGAATAGTATTAATCGATATTTTCAATGATAGCTGCAATGCCTTGACCACCTCCCACACAAGCCGTAACAATTCCGTATTTTTTAGTCAATCTTTTCATGTCATTTACCAACTGAATAGTGAGCTTACAACCAGTACAACCCAAAGGATGGCCTAAAGCGATGGCACCTCCATTGATGTTTACCTTTGATGAGTCTAATTCAAGCGTTCTAATAACAGCCAATGATTGAGAAGCAAATGCTTCATTGAGTTCAAACAAATCTATCGCATCCAAACTTATACCGGATTGTTTTAATACTTTCGGAATGGCTTCAACTGGTCCAATTCCCATAATACGCGGATGCACCCCTGCACTAGCGCAATTTACTAGTCTGGCAATTGGCTTTAATCCCAATTCCTTAATCATTCTCTCACTCATTACAATTACAAATGCAGCACCATCACTTGTTTGAGAACTATTTCCTGCAGTAACACTACCTCCCAAAGCAAAAGCAGGCTTTAATTTAGCTAAACTTTCAAGAGAAGTATCCGCTCTAACCCCTTCATCCGTATCAACTGTAAATTTCCTTTTTTGCTTTTTTCCCTTTTCATCTAAATAAACTTCTTCAACTTCAATAGGAAGAATTCCCGACTTAAAATAACCCTCTTTTATTGCATTGCCAGCCTTTAGGTGACTCTGATAACTAAAAGCATCTTGATCCTCTCTATTGATCTTAAATTCATTCGCAACCGCTTCGGCAGTTAATCCCATACTTACATAATAATCAGGGTTGTCTTTAGCGATTGAATAAGCTGGCGAAGTTTTCCAACCCGCAGTTGGCACCATACTCATGCTTTCTACTCCTCCTGCAATAATACATTCTGCCATTCCTGATCTAATTTTTGCTGAAGCAATGGCAATACTTTCCAACCCACTTGCACAATATCTGTTGATAGTAATTCCAGGTGCATGTATTCCTACTGCTTGAGCAGAAATCATTCTTCCCACTTGCAAACCCTGCTCCGCCTCAGGTACAGCATTTCCAACAATTACGTCATCAATTCTTTTTACATCCAATTGAGGTACGGTAGCTAGTAAACCCTTTATCAAATCGATAGCGAGATCATCAGGCCTAGTAAACCTGAACGCACCCTTTTTACTTTTAGTAACTGCCGTTCGGTATCCTGCTACAATATAAGCTTCCTGCATATCCTATAATTTGATGAATGGTAATGAATTTTGTTTACGTATTTTCCAATAGTTGTTTATGCAACTTTCTATATCAAAGTTATAAATTCTAAAGGAAAACAAAAAACTGATTACAGTCACCTAATTTTGCAACAATATGTACAAAATTCTAAGAACGATTTTATTTTATTTTAACCCAGAATGGGTGCATTATTTCTCAATGAACGGGTTGAAATTACTCTGCAATCTTCCCTTTGGAAAAGCTGTATTGGCCTCCCTTTTTAAAGTTTCGGGAAATCATTTAAATACCGAATTCATTGGGAT
>CAMBTV010000027.1 GCA_945870835.1 Chitinophaga pinensis | reverse complement strand
GTGTCTGTTAAGGTTTCTAACTGGTATGTTGATGGTTCTTGTGTCAAGAAAAAATCATATGCGGACACAAAATTATTGACGAATGCAAATTCAAAAGTTAAATCATCAAATTCTTGTGGAATACATTTTCTAACAATTCCCTTCTCAATGAAAGATAAGTAGTTTTCTTTATGACCTACTTTTAAAATTATTGAATTTTTGGCAAATTCACGTCTTATAAGTTTAGATGAAAAGAACTCCCAATCTTTTTCAGAAATAGGAACCATTTTTTGGAAATATTTTTTTATTTCAATCATTTCTCGTTCTCAATTAGGCTGTTTCAAGTGAGTGGTTTCTTCTAAAGCATGACGCATAACTTATAACAACTTAACAAATTTATTTTGTTTGATAGACCTTACTATGATATTTTTTTGGCTCACCCACCTTCGGGTTCAGTTACAAGAGCTGTACTTATTACTTGAACTTACACCTATGTTAATTTTAAGCCAGGTTGAATTTTATCTACGCCCCCTTATTGCGTCACTACTAACATTTGTTTTCATTTAGTTTTTGCAAAATGTATGCAACAAAAAAGGGTTTAAGAAGTTTTATCTTCCTAAACCCTTGATTATCAGTGTGGGAGTTGACGGGGTCGAACCGCCGACCCTCTGCTTGTAAGGCAGATGCTCTAAACCAACTGAGCTAAACTCCCCTTTTTTTATTTCGGACTGCAAAGATAGGGGGATAATTATTTCTGCAAAATATTTTATCGGTTAATTTAGGCTATTTGATATTAATAGAGCAATTAATCACCCTTACTCTATTCAGAGCAATTTCAATGCCATTAACTCAATTGCTCTGCCCTCCTAATTGACGGCGCTTTAACGAAATCGCGGGGATATTTTTTGATATACCTCCACAAAACACTCGCAAAGCCTGCATAATCTTTTGAATGAATACCCCTACTTTTTACAGCTACCGCAAAGGCCAATCCGAAGCTTACGGCAAAATTTAAAAATCCAATGGCCGCTACCCCCACCAAAGTATACCAAATTTCATTAGCACTCACCTGATGATTCAAGCCCAAAAACCCAATGGCAGTGTTGGCAGCCGAAATAGTTATATGTCGAATATCAAAGGGAATACCAAAGATTTTTCCAAAAAAACCTGCCATTCCCAAAAAAAAGCCCAAGGAAATATTACCGATTAAAGAACCCAAATTATTTTCTAAATAATGAATAATTTTGTAACGCCTTTTTTCACTAAAATTTCTTTTAAAAGAATCTAAACTGCGAAGCCTTTCAGCAATTTTACCATACACCACATAATTTTCTACATAGCCAGCAACTAGTCCGCTCAAAAACAAAAAGAATCCAGTAAAACATGCATATAAAAGTGCCAACGAATGAAAGGGCTGCTGATCTGTTAATAACTTTTGTGCTACCGCCCCAGATGCAATTAAAGTTCCTGTTGACAGAAAATAAAGCCAGGCAAGTAAATAGGTTAATGGAAACACAATTATCAAATTGCCTGCAAAAGAAGCCAGTTGAGTTCTACAAACTTTTGCGATAGTAATAGCCAAGTTCCTGAAATCTGGTTCAGCATTTTCTTTGCTAATATCAAATGAGCTTGCTACATGATTGGCAGTATAGGCCGGCTGCTTAGTTGCCAAAGTAGAACCAGTATCCTGAATTAAAATGAAACCAAGTGAATAGTTAGTGCTATAAAGAAATCCCTGCCAGAAGGGAGCCAATGGCATCTTAGCTAATAAATTTTTACAAATCCCTATAAAAGAAATAATAATTCCTCCACCCATCGCACTTCTAAACATTCTCCAAAATTCCTTACGCGTAGTGGTGATAAACTTCTCCCCCGTTCGTCCTCCATGCTCTGCAATTTGATAAGCTAGGTAACTGGTATTTTCACTCAAAAACTCTTTAATGGAATTTTTGCAGTTCTCATTATGAACCACCATTTTGAAATAATCAACAAAACGTTCGGTATTAAAATGATTGTCTGAATCTAGTACATCCAAAATAATAAATAACCGGTCAATCTGCTGCTGCAAACGAGTTAAAATATAAGTCTGTGCCAGGCTAGTACCATATACCATCCGCTGCTCTCGGATCCAATGAATGCTTTGATTACAATTGTGCAAAGCTTCTGTTATATTGGTAAAAAGAATCGTTTGATTGGATTGATCTTGTGCCGATTTACTAAGAAAAAGATACTCATTCACCAACCTGTTTTGTTCCAAAAAAGGAAAGATCGCATCACCTGGATTTTCATATCGTTGAATAATTTCCTTTTCCAAACCCAGTGTTGTAATGCGATAGCTTAGCAATTGTAAAGCTTGCTGCAACTGTTTTATTAGTCCAGGTTCTGTCAAACTGATTTGGATGCCCAATCCCTCAAAAAACTTTTTCCACAAATCTGAATCCATTCCCTCCACCCAGGAGTGGTCGTTCTTTTTGTGAAAAATTTTATTAATCACATACAAAAAATTATCAGGCGCTTGTAGTTCAGGTAGCAACTTGTGTTTAATCTTACCCATCAACTCCTGCACCAATCCACGACTACTTACAATTCCATTTTCGGTAAGCGCAATGACGATATCGGTTTTTAAAAATTGGGTAAGCAGTGCCTTTCGTAAACCAAATAAAGCTGTTCTATTCTGGCTAAAATGATACAATTGCGCCTTAAATCTCTCTTCCGCTTGAGTTATATTCTTGGGGTTATCCGGCCTAATTTTATCTATTAATTCAACTAAAACTCCCAAACTACGGTTAGCAGCATACAGGGGTAATACAACAGCCTGCTGCTTTTCAGGCAGCTTAGAAGATTGCTTATCTCGTTTTCTAATTCTTAACATTGGCTGGGTTGAACGAATTGTATGAATGTAAAAATATTATTTAAAAAATGGTAAGACAAAGAGAATGAACAAAATGTTGCTTTAGTTTTGATTTACTACAATAATTCGGCCTATTTTTACATTCTTTATATATGACGACCAATAACGAAACCAAACTTCAAGAAGAAGGCGAAACAATTACCGCCCTCCAACATTCCTACAGCCTCATTGTGTGGAATGATGATGTTAACTCTTTTGAATGGGTAATAGAGACCCTTATTTTGGTATGCGGACATTCTAAAGAACAAGCTGAACAATGTGCTATGATCATTGACAGCAAAGGAAAATACGCTGTTAAAGAAGGTGAATACGATGTGCTAAAACCGATGTGTGATGCCATTACCGATCGAGGTATTGGAGCTACCATTGAGGTAATGGCGGATTAATTCGATGCCTCTAATCTGCTCATCACACCGTTAAGAAATTTTAACTTTACACCATGGTTTTACTGAACAATGACCTACTGTTTCCGCCTGTTTCTATGGCCGATGAGCAGGGTGTTTTAGCCATGGGTGGCGACCTTAGCACTGAAAGACTACTGCTGGCATACCGCAGTGGTATTTTCCCATGGTACAGCGAAGGTGATCCAATCGTTTGGTGGAGTCCTGACCCTCGTTTTGTGCTTTTCCCCGAAAAACTAAGAGTTACTAAAAGCATGCAAACCGTTTTAAACAATGGCAAATTTCGATTTACAACCAACCGCGCTTTCTCTACTGTAATCCAAAATTGCAAAACAGCTCCGAGAAAAGAAGAAGAAGGTACTTGGATTTCTCCTGCTATTCAAGAAGCCTATATTAAACTTCACGAGCTTGGCTTTGCACACAGCGCCGAAGCCTGGCACAATGGAGAACTAGTAGGCGGACTTTATGGTATAAGAATGGGCAATCTTTTTTTTGGTGAAAGCATGTTTAGCAAAGAAAGTAATGCTAGCAAATTTGCCTTCGTGCACTATGTTCGTCAATTACAAAAAGAAAAGGTTTCATTAATTGATTGTCAAGTTTATACTGCTCACCTTGAAAGCTTGGGCGCTAAAATGATTTCAAGAGAAAAATTCATTGCGCTAATTAATGAGAATTTATAATTCAAATCCCTCAGTCATTTTTTTAATTTAAAATTACCGGCATAAAAAAACGCAGGTAATTACTACCTGCGTTGCTGTGAAATATATTTTTTATCTAAGAACCACAACTCACACAACCATCTTCCATACTACATGTAGGTCCAGAAAAATCAGTGTTGATATCATCCAAATTGTTCTTATTCTCTGGAGTCGCATCAATTTGTGGAATCACCGGAGCCATCTCTTCACTACCCTGTTTTTCAATAGTAAACTGTACCGCCTGAGTGGCTGCCTGTGAGCGCAAATAATACATACCCGTTTTCAATCCTTTCTTCCATCCGTAGAAATGCATAGAAGTTAGTTTAGAAATACTTGGACTATCAACAAACAAATTAAGTGATTGCGACTGACAGATAAATGCTCCTCTGTCTGCTGCCATATCAATCAAATTACGTTGCTTAATCTCCCAAACTGTTTTATACAATTCTTTGATATCGTCCGGTATTTCTTTAATATTTTGTACCGATCCATTCGCTGCAATGATTCTATTTTTCATGTCATTGTTCCACAAACCTAAACTGATCAAGTCTTTCAACAAATGCTTATTCACAATAATAAATTCTCCACTCAATACTCTTCTAGAATAAATATTAGAAGTGTATGGTTCAAAACATTCATTGTTACCCAAAATCTGAGAAGTAGAAGCTGTAGGCATTGGTGCCAACAACAAACTATTTCTAACCCCGTGCTCCATTACTTCCTTTCTTAAGCTGTCCCAATCCCAACGGGTAGAAGGTGCTACATTCCACAAATCAAATTGAAACTGACCTTTTGATAAAGGAGAACCTTGGAAAGTTGAATAAGGTCCTTCCTTAATAGCTAGATCCTTACTTGCTGTCATTGCAGCAAAGTAAATAGTCTCAAAAATATTCTTATTCAATAGTTTTGCAAGATCACTTTCAAATGGAAGACGCAATAAAATAAACACATCTGCCAATCCTTGTACCCCCAATCCAATCGGGCGATGACGAAGATTTGAATTTCTAGCTTCTTCAACAGGATAATAGTTGTTGTCAATTATCTTGTTCAAATTAAGCGCAACCTGATAAGTTACCTCATATAATTTCTGCTGATCAAAGCTACCATTGATTACAAAACGTGGTAATGCGATGGATGCTAGATTACAAACTGCCACCTCTTCTGGACTAGTATACTCAATGATCTCTGTGCAAAGGTTACTGCTCTTAATGGTACCTAGATTTTGCTGATTGCTCTTGCTATTAGCAGCATCTTTATACAACATGTAAGGCGTACCAGTTTCTATCTGAGAATCTAAAATAGCAAACCAAAGTTCCTGTGCTTTAATTGTTTTTCTTGCTCTTCCTTCTGCCTCATATTTTGTATACAATGCTTCAAAAACTTCTCCATGGCAATCACTCAATCCAGGCGCTTCATTCGGACAAAACAAACTCCACTCTCCATCTGCTTCTACTCTTTTCATAAATAGATCGCAGATCCATAAAGCAAAAAACAAATCTCTTGCCCTCATCTCTTCTTTACCATGATTTTTTCTTAGATCAAGGAAAGAAAATATATCTGCATGCCATGGTTCAATATAAATAGCAAAAGCACCCTTGCGTTTTCCACCACCTTGATCTACATAACGAGCCGTATCATTGAACACCCTCAACATCGGCACAATACCATTACTCGTGCCATTGGTACCACCTATATAGCTTCCAGTTGCTCTAATATCATGAATAGCCAAACCAATACCACCAGCACTTTGAGAAATTTTAGCAGTTTGCTTCAATGTATCATATATACCATCAATGCTATCCTCTTTCATGGTAAGTAAAAAGCAACTGCTCATTTGCGCCTTAGGAGTACCTGCATTAAACAAGGTAGGAGTTGCGTGAGTAAACCAACGCTCACTTAATAAATTATAGGTAGCAATTATACTGTCAATATCATTTTTGTGAATACCCAATGCTACCCGCATAAACATATGCTGCGGACGTTCTACTATTTTACCATCTATTTTAAGTAGGTATGATTTCTCCAATGTTTTAAATCCAAAATAATCAAAAGCAAAGTCACGGTCATAGATTATCGTACTATCTAATAATTCAGCATTGTCTTCAATCACCTGCCATACATCATCAGCAATTAAAGGCGTCTTTTTGCCGTTTTTCTTGTCTATATATAAATACAGATTCTTCATCGTTTCCGAAAAAGACTTGATAGTATTTTTATGTAAATTACTAACAGCAATCCTTGAAGCAAGAATAGCATAATCTGGATGTCTAGTAGCTAAGGAAGCAGCTGTTTCAGCAGCTAGATTATCCAACTCGGTTGTTGGTACACCTGCATAAATGCCTTCAATTACTTTTTTTGCTACATCTATAGGGTTTACCAAAGGACTTAAGCTATAGGACAACTTTTCAATACGGGCCGTTACTTTATCGAATTTGATAGATTCGGTCTTACCATTTCTTTTAATTACGTGCATAAATTTCTAAACTTTATATCTAGGGTTAGTAGTACTTGTTTTTCTTTCAAAAAGGAAAACTAATTATTAAAATCAAAAGATCAATTTTAATAATTTCCACAGGTGTTAATTACTTTTAAAAATCTTCTTCCAATGAAAAGGCCTGAGACTCCTTAGAGCCCATCACGCCTGCCTTTTGGTAATCTCCTACCCTTTTTTCAAAGAAATTAGTTTTGCCCTGCAAGGAAATCATTTCCATAAAATCGAAGGGATTGGTAGCATTGAACATCTTAGGATAACCTAGTTCAGCGAGCCAACGGTCGGCAACAAACTCGATATATTGCTGCATTAATTTTGCATTCATTCCAATCAGTGCTACTGGCAATGCTTCGCTAACAAATTCCTTTTCGATTGTAACAGCATCTGCTATGATTTCAAATACCGCTTCTTTGCTTAATTTAGTTTCGAGCATACTATACAATAGACAAGCAAATTCACAATGCAAGCCTTCATCCCGACTGATCAATTCATTGCTAAATGTTAAGCCTGGCATCAAGCCTCTTTTCTTCATCCAGAAGATAGAACAAAAACTTCCACTGAAGAAAATACCTTCTACCGCAGCAAAGGCAACCAAGCGCTCAGCAAAATTTCCATTGTCAATCCAGCGCAAAGCCCATTCTGCTTTTTTCTTTACTGCTGGCACGGTGTCAATTGCATGAAACAAGCGATCTTTTTCTTTGGGGTCCTTGATATAATTATCTATTAATAAAGCATAGGTTTCCGAATGAATATTTTCCATCATAATCTGAAAACCATAAAAACATCTTGCCTCTGGAAGCTGTACTTCGCTCATGAAATTAACTGCTAGATTCTCATTCACTATCCCATCGCTCGCTGAGAAAAAAGCCAAAATATGAGAAATAAAATGACGCTCTCCGTCATTTAAACCTTCCCAATCTTTTTGATCGCTGCTTAAATCAATTTCTTCAGCAGTCCAAAAGCTGGCTTCATGTTTTTTGTACATTTCCCAAACCTTCGGGTATTTGATAGGCAATAAAACAAAACGCTCTTTGTTTTCTCTTAGTAGTAATTCGGTGCTAGTGATGTTTGACATAATGGGTGTAATTGTTACTTGTTTATAAAATACAATCGCTACAATCGCTTTACGCTGAAACATAAAAAATTTATCTCAACCTCGCCACTATATTGACTGCGAAAATTTTCTTTTAATTCCCTCCTAATTAAAGTCTATCCGTCACTTCGGTTAATCGATGAAAAGTGATTTGCATTAACATATCCAAACTTTTCACCCACCTACTTTGCAATACCAACCAAACTTTATCTTAAGGGGGAATACAATAATACCATCAGTTTCAATTTTTGAAATAAAAAGTTAATAACACAATTTGTTAATATCCTTTGGAACCTTTGCGCATATTGTATTCTATCATCATCTACGTTTTTTTTCACATTTTTCCACCAATTGGGTATAAATAAATCGTTAAATATTGAAGAAAGTATTATTGCCCCTTTTCAGTCCTTCCATACCAATAAAGATTACCTCCCAAACTTTTGCTTAAGGGCTACTAGCGCATCATTCATAGGCAATTCAGCCTCTTTTTGAACTACACTATTTTTCCGCTCAATCGGTCGCTTTTGTAACCCAGTGGCGGGCGCCATCATTTGCTTGATAGAAAGTCCAATTCGCTTTCTTATAATATCCACCTCCATCACTTTCACCTTTACCTGCTGATTTAGCTTTAATACCTCGCTAGGATCGGTAATATATTGATGGGATATTTCTGATACATGAACCAAACCATCCTGCTTTACCCCGATATCCACAAAGGCGCCAAAACGAGTAATATTGGTTACTACTCCCGGCACTTCCATACCCACTTTCACATCATCGATGCCGAAAATATTAGCAAATTCAAAAGCCTGGGCTTCGCTCCTCGGATCTAATCCTGGCTTTTTTAATTCATTCAAAATATCTTGAATCGTCAACTCACCAATTTGCTCGGTAGCATATTTTTTTGCATCCACTCTTTTTAATAATTCTTCCTTACCAATCAGTGCTTTTACATCCACCCCTAGTTCCTTCGCTATTACCTCCACCAAAGGATAGGCCTCAGGATGTACCGCACTTTGATCGAGCAAATCATCCCCTTCTGGAATACGCAAAAAACCTGCACACTGCTCAAAAGCCTTGCCCCCCAAACGAGGTACTTTTAATAACTGTTTTCTGCTACTGAACTTACCAATTTCATTGCGATACTTTATAATATTATCTGCTAATGTGCCCCCTATTCCACTCACATAACTCAACAAATGTTTGCTCGCTGTATTTAAATTAACCCCTACATTATTAACACAACTAACCACCGTGGCATCTAGCCGCTCCTTCAGCCGAAACTGATTCACGTCATGCTGATACTGGCCCACACCAATACTTTTAGGATCTAGTTTTACCAACTCTGCCAATGGATCCATCAATCTTCTTCCTATACTAACCGCCCCTCTCACCGTAATATCTTCATTGGGAAACTCTTCCCTTGCAATTTCAGAGGCAGAATAAATAGATGCCCCATCCTCATTTACCAAAAACACCGGCAACCCTAAATTTATTTTTTTAATAAAAATTTCTGTCTCTCTTCCCGCTGTTCCATCACCAATTGCAAATACTTCAATACCATACTGCTGAACCAAATTTTTAATTTTAATTTCTTCTGCCGCCACCCGATTATTTTCATGCGGAAAAATTAAATCTGTTTTTTGAAGTCCTCCTTTTTCGTCCAGACAAACTACCTTACAACCACTTCGATAGCCAGGATCTATTGCCAAAATACGCTTACCACCGATGGGAGCACTTAACAATAATTGCCGAAGATTTTCTGCAAAAACATTGATAGCATCCTCATCTGCTTTTGCTTTCAAGTTGGTCCTAAACTCAGTCTCTAGACTAGGTTGCAATAATCTTCGATAAGCATCCTTGGTTGCTTTTCTAATTTGATCACCACAAGAACTCATCCTCCTTATATAAATTGACTCTATTGTTTCGATGGCATTTTCCTCTAATGGGGAAATAGTTATTCTTAAATAACCTTCTAAAAATCCTCTCAAAACAGCCAAAATTCTATGAGAAGGTATTTTAGAAATCAACTCTGAAAAATCAAAGTAATCCTTATACTTTATACCAGCAGTCTCCTGATCTGATATCACCTTACTTTGGATAGTAGCCGCTGACTCAAATAACTTCCTCAACTTAGCCCTCACCTGAGCATCCTCATTAATCAGTTCTGCTATAATATCCCTTGCTCCCTGCAAAGCGGCCTCTACATCCAATACGTTTTCCGTGATAAAAGTGGTAGCAACAGCCAATACATCTGTGTCATTTTGCTCCAACAATAAGTTAGCCAGTGGCTCAAGACCTTTGCCCCTTGCAGTTTGTGCCTTAGTAGTGCGCTTAGGTTTATAAGGTAGGTAAATATCTTCCAACTCTGCAACAGTAACAGCCCCGTCAATTTTGGCTTGCAATGCTGGTGTCATTTTTTGCTGCTCAATAATGGTTTTTTCTATAAACGACTTTCGTTCAGTAAACTCCTTCAAAAATTTTAACTGATCCTGTATCTGCTGAATCTGAACCTCATCTAATGCACCCGTTTTATCTTTGCGGTATCGAGCAATGAAAGGAATCGTTGCACCCTCGGCTAGCATAGCTAAAACAGCTTCAACGGATTGTAATTTTATATTTAACTTTTGTGCAATAGGCTGAACGAATGCTGACATAATTGATTTACTTTTTTTATTAGGGCTGCGAAAGTAATGGTGTCCAATGAAAGAAAAAATTCAAGATTTAAATGAAAAAGACTATTCATTATTAACCTTAGTTTTAAAAATTCTTTAAGCCCCTGACTGTATTGATTCTTTGTCATTTTTTATCTTTTAAAATATATTTTTCCCTGCCTTTTTTAAGCGCCATTATAATTTTTTAATCATTCAAACACAGCCTCAACTTTGTAAACTCACTCGCTTGTGGGGATACTGTGTTGCGAATGAATAAATACTTTTTCGAATGGTATCATTGTCTTGATAAGGAACTAACAAATTTTTAATTTCTTTTGCGCTGCTCAACTGCATCGTGGAGGGCAAATATCCCATCCCCCAAAAACAACCTCTTTCTATTAATAAGCAGAGTTTTTCTTGCTCATTTCTGCCACTATCCACTACCGCAAAGGTGGGTAGCTGCTGTTCCAACGCCGCTAGCATATTTGCTATTTTTAAATTATACAATAAGGCAGATTCCAAATTTGCATAGTCCTGATTGGTAAAAGGACTTTTGTCGATAAAACAAAGTTTCGCATTCAAATCAAATTGATGTGCTATTTTTTTTAACATCGCCCAACCTTCCCTTAGTAAATTAAAAGAATACAAAGAAGGTACATTTTTTTTCTTTTTGTCAATTACCAATCGCTGATACCCCCTTCCATCTTGATACATATACAGTGCATACTTTTGAGTAGGTTTTTTTTGACTGGTATTGTGCTTAGGCCATAGCTTTTTTATCTCCGCACTTTCCAAAACTATTGCCTCTAATTCTGTAGCACAACTTTGATAAGTTATTTTAAATATGGTTCGTATAAATTGCTGCCTTTTTTTATCCGCATCTTGGTGGGTAAAATGACTACTCACCCTCTTCTTTATATTGATTGCCTTTCCAATATAAATGATCGTATCCTTTTCATCATGAAAATAATATACACCTGGTCCAGAAGGAAGATTCATTATAGCTGATTTAGATAAATTCATTGGAAGCCATCGCTCCGATGAATTTTTTTTCAGCATTTCATTAATAAATTGATTGGCCCCATTGGCTAAATAATATTCAAAAAGTAATACTGTTGCCTGCGCATCGCCCCCTGCCCGATGCCTATTTTCAATTGGTAAATTTAATGTCCTACAAAGTTTACCCAGACTGTAAGAAGGTAGTCCAGGAAACACCTTTCTGCCCAAGCGCACGGTACATAATTTTTTAATATTCAGCTCATAGCCTGCTAACTTCATATGGTGTTGAACAAAAGAATAATCAAAATTTACATTGTGGGCAACAAAAATTTGATGGTTGAGCATTTCAAACAATACGGGAGCTATTTCTTCAAAAATAGGCGCAGAGGCTACCATGGCATTATTGATTCCAGTAAGGGCCGTGATATAACTAGGTATATTTTGCTGAGGATTGATCAGTGTTTCAAAATGCCTTATTACCTGATTGCCATCATGAATAAAAACGGCAATTTCAGTAATCCCAAATTCTGAAGCGTGCCCTCCCGTGGTTTCAATATCTACAATTGCATACATAGAAAGGCAAATGTAGTAATACTAAATAAATTAGCAAAATTATTATTTAGGTAAAAAAACATAATTAATTTAGCCAGCTCATTTTAATTTAAAAGCGATTGATCATCCTGAAATTTTAAAATCCCCACCAAGGTAGGTAGCCGTTATTTTTATTTACTTTTGTACTTATGGCCATCAATATTGAGAAATATAGCTACCTACTTAAGCAACTAAATGGCAAAGCTACCCTAGTAGCCGTATCTAAAACAAAACCCCTTGAAGACCTACAGGCGCTATACGATTTGGGCCATCGAGATTTTGGAGAAAATTATGTTCAGGAATTGGTTGATAAAGCAACTCTTTTACCAAAAGACATTCGGTGGCATTTTCTTGGTCACCTTCAAAGTAATAAGGTGAAATATATTGCCCCCTTCGTCCATTTAATCCATGGAGTAGACAGCTTATCATTGCTAAAAGAAATTGATAAACAAGCCGCAAAAAATAATCGGGTAATTGACTGCTTACTACAAATTCATATTGCAAAAGAAGAAACCAAATTTGGTTTTGACGCAAGCGAATTATCCGGATCTACTGAATTTAATCATTGGAGAAATGTAAACCTAGTTGGATTAATGGGTATGGCCTCTTTCAGCAATGATACCAATTTAATTAGAAATGAATTTTCAAATCTGAAATCTTTATTTGATGCTAACAAGCAATCCTCCAATAAAGAAGCTACTGACGATACAGTTGAAATGAAAAATTTTCATTTCACTATTCTAAGTATGGGAATGAGTGGTGATTATGAAATTGCACTTGAACAAGGTAGTAATATGGTAAGAATAGGAAGCTTACTTTTTGGCGAAAGAAATTACAAGCATTAATGCCTCAAGAAATTATAATACTCTGTATCGCAGCGTTTGCCGCTGGTTTTATTGATGCCATTGTTGGAGGTGGTGGACTAATTCAAACCCCAGCTACCTTAATTACTTTACCTCAATATCCTGTTGCTACCTTATTGGGCACTACTAAAATCCCCTCATTTATTGGCACTTCAATGGCAGCCTGGCAATATGCCCGCATCGTGCAATTGCGATGGAAATTACTAGCTATGATGTGCAGTGTAGCATTGTTAGCCGCTTTTGCAGGATCTAAGACTGTTTCAATTATAAGCAATGCTTTTATGAAACCTGTCATCTTTGGAGTGCTAATACTAGTAGGGATTTATACCTACTCGAAAAAAAACTTTGGCTCTAATACTACCATAACTAAACCACCCAAAAATGAGTGGCTGATAGCAGCCTCTTTTTCATTACTGATAGGATTTTATGATGGATTTATTGGTCCAGGTGCAGGAAGTTTTTTAGTGCTCTTTTTTATTAGTGCGCTAGGATTTGATTTTCTTAGAGCCAGTGCACACGCAAAGTTTGTAAATCTTGCTACTAATATGGGCTCAATTGTTTTTTTTAGCAGCAGCGGACATATCCTATATCAATATGCCATCCCAATGGCAATCTGTAATTTTACTGGCTCCATTCTTGGCACGAGACTGGCGATTTTAAGAGGTAATTCTTTTATCAGAATATTTTTCTTAATTGTAGTGATCGGAACAATTATTCGTTTTGGTTATGATATTTTTTTAAAAGCCTCCTAGTAAGATTGTATCGCAAATTCATCGTTGGGTTGTCAAATTGAGTTTAATTAAATTAACAGTTTTTTATACCACTAGAAATATTTTGTTAAAGAATTTAGTCCCTCTAAATATTTTGATCTAGTGGCGCAACATTTGGTATTAAACAAATAACTTTGACAAGACTCATTATAAATTATGTCCGCGACATTTGAAGCTGAAAAAAATAAAAAAGCATTTGCCTATACGATTGTTATCTGTGGCACTCTTCTGCTATTGGCTTTTTTAATCAGCTGGCCAATACTTCAACCGCCTATTCCGATAGCGCAAGAATTACTCGAAATTAACCTTGGTAACAATGAGGAAGGAATGGGTGAAATACAACCACTCATCAAAGGTGAAATGGCTCCGCCGCAGGAGGTTAGTTCTCCCGCTGCATCCAATGAATCTCCAAAGCCAGAAGAAACCAAGGAAATTAAACCAGATGAAAATGCAGAAGTAAATGCTGCCCCCGTTGCAAAAACAGAAAAGAAAATCCTGAAAAAAAAGATTGAAATAAAGCCAGAGAAAAAGGTTCTTAAAAAAATAAAAAACACTCCCATTATTGCCCCACCTTCGCCAAAACCTGCCAAGCCCAAACTTACCTATAATGGTCCAGGAAGCGGGAAAGGAAATGGTGCAACTGAAGACAATGGATATCAATTTCAAGGCAATAAACCCGGCGGTAAAGGAGATGCTGGAGATCCTTCTGGCAAACCTGATAGTTATGGTAATAGCCCCGGTGGCAAAACCGGTGTCAGCGTAACCAAGGGTGTACGTCCTTTAAACATGAGAGACCTCAGATTTGAAGATGATTTTAATGAAAATGCAATTGTATTTCTTGATATCAAATACAGTGCTTCTGGAAATTTCATAAGCAGTGTAATTGCAAAAGGAACTACTACCTCAAAATCATCCATTATTGGAATTGCCAAAAGAAAAGCAGCAGAATTAAAATTTCCGACAAGCGTCGATGGCGGAATTTCTACCGTTGTATTTAATTTTAAAATTCAGAACTAAAATTTTCCTATAAATGCTATTGTCAATTAGCTTTTGATAGGTTTTATATTTGTAATAATGACCTATCCAGAAACAGTAGACTATTTATTTTCACAACTTCCAATGTATAGCAAGATTGGTGCAGCAGCTTACAAGGAGGATCTCCACAATTCTATTGCAATATGTGATGCACTAAATAATCCTCAAAATAAATTTAAGAGTATTCACATTGCCGGGACCAATGGCAAAGGAAGTACCACCCACATGCTTGCTGCTATTTTACAAGAAGCAGGCTATAAAACAGGTTTATATACCTCGCCCCACTTAAAAGATTTTAGAGAGCGAATTAAAATCAACGGAACAATGGTGAGTGAATCATTTGTTATTGATTTTGTTAACCGAACCAATACTTTAGTTGAACAAATACAGCCTTCTTTTTTTGAATTAACAATGGCAATGGCATTTGATTACTTTGCGCAACAAGACGTAGACTTCGCTATCATTGAAACAGGCCTAGGCGGGAGATTAGACAGCACCAATATTATAACACCCATCCTATCTGTTATTACCAATATAGGATTTGATCACATGAATATTTTAGGTGATACCCTTTTAAAAATTGCAGGAGAAAAAGCAGGTATTATCAAACAATCGGTTCCTGTTGTAATAGGTGAATATACAGAGGAGACCAAACGTGTTTTTGAAATCAAAGCAGCTGAATGTAATGCTCCTATATATTTTGCTCAAGATGAATATGCAATAGCCGATTTTCAACACAACCTTCGTCAACTCGACTGCACAATAATCAATAAAGTAAATAATGAAAAAATATTTTATTCGCTCGACCTCAATGGGCTATACCAGTTAAAGAATTTACTCACGATAGTATCCATAGAAAAAGAGTTGCAAAAACAAGGGATTTTTATCAAGCAAGAAACTAAAAAGAATGCACTCGCGAATGTAAAAAAACTAACCGGATTACATGGAAGGTGGGAGTTGATAGCCGAAAAACCTTTCATAGTGCTAGATGTAGCGCACAATGAAGACGGAATGAAGCAGATACTTTCTCAAACCAAAATCTTCTTGGAATCCAATATTGGCGGCACTTTGAAAAATAAATTACACTTTGTATTAGGCATGGCCAAAGATAAAGAATTATCAAAGGTGTTATCTTTATTACCCAAAGATGCAAATTATTATTTCACTGCTGCACATATACCAAGGGCGATTCCATCAACAGAGTTAATGATGAAAGCTACCGAATATGGTTTGTCGGGTTTTCATTTTGAAAATGTAAATGAAGCTATTCAGGAAGCAAAAAAAAGAGCGCTTCAAAATGACATCATTGTAGTTTGTGGAAGCGTTTTTTTAGTAGGAGAAGTGGATCAAAAATTAATTTAAATAAAAAGCACTGAGATAATTTGATAAAATTTAATAGATCCAATTACTAAAAATCATGATTCTCTACAATACAAAAAACACACCTGATCGCTACAAAAAAAACCTATGGCAAGAATAAAAATTGATTTCCCTAACAATATAATTGCTACCATAAAATTAAAGGTCCGAATTGGAGACATTAATTATGGAAACCATGTTGGCAATGATGCCTTTGTTTCATTGATTCATGAGGCCAGAATTCAATGGTTACAGCAAAACGGCTTTAGCGAAATCGATGCAGGTGGAGCAGGACTCATAATGGCAGATCTAGGAATTGAATATAAGAAGGAAGCGTATTATGGAGATGAAATTTTGATTGAAATCGGAGCAGGTGAAATAGCAAGAGTAAGCTTTGAAATTTTCTATCAACTCAGTACAGAAAGAAACCAGGAAAAAGTATTATTAGCAAAGGCAAAAACAGGAATGGTTTGCTATAACTATGAACTTAAAAAAACAATCAGCGTTCCAGATAATTTAAAGCTAATATTACAAGCAGGATAATTACAGGTCATTCCAAATTTTCCAACTTGCCTCTGCCTGTATCAACAACATATCATAACCATTTTCTGTAATAGCCCCATTTTCTTCTCCCTTTTTTAAAAAAACTGTCTTTGCAGGTTTGTAAACCAAATCGTATAAATAATGCCGAGAACTTACTAAGTGATAGGGTATATCAGGAGCTGAATTTTCATTGGGATGCATCCCCACAGGAGTACAATTAACAATTACTGTATAGTTAGCCATTGTCTTTTGGTCAATCGCATCATAATGAATGGAGTTGTTATTTAAACCAACCTGTCGGGTTACTATCAAAAATTCGATTCCGAGCTTTTCTAATACATATTGTACTGCCTTAGATGCACCACCCGTTCCTAGTATTAAAGCCTTGGTATGATGAGCTTCTAATCGCTTGCAGAAGGACTGTTCAAAGCCAATAATATCAGTATTGTAAGCAATCAATTTGTTTCCAGAAATTTTTATACTGTTAGTGGCTCCAATTTTTTTTACCTCATCAGATTGCTCTGTTACAAATTGAAGGACTTGTTCTTTGTAAGGAATAGTAACACCCAATCCCAAAAGTTGTGGATTAGCAGCGAGTAGGTTGGGAAATTCTTCAATTGTAGGGATAGGATAAGATTCAAAATGACTATCTGCTATTCCCTCCCGCTCAAATTTTTCTGTAAAATATTGTTTAGAAAAAGAATGACCCAAAGGATAACCAATTAAACCATATAGTTTCATTCTCCAATTATTTATTGAGATATAATTCAAATGTATCTCCTCTTAATCCAATTCGCATGGTCTCCAAGGGGATTACTTCATTGGGAGAAATATTGCCTAGATTTACATTACAGCCGATTAACTCAAGAAAATAAAGTTGCTGTGCCTTTTGAGGAGCTTCCCATAAAATTTTTTGTTCAGGTATCTGTGTAAGTATTTCTTGTACCAAACCTTCCCTAACTTCTCCTGATCCACGATAGATACCCACATTACCAGCTTCCCTTGCTTCTGCAATTACATAGGTAGAGCCAGCTTCCAATTCAGCACGCATTAATTCAATCCATTTATAAGGCGGAATAATATGAGCAGCATCTTTACTACCTACTTCACTTAATACAGTACCATACTTTGTTAATTTTTCAATGTACCCACATTTTTCAGAATGAGGAATAGAAATCGAACCATCACTTACTTCCATGTAGCTGATACCAAATTCCTTACAAACATTAATATAATCTTCAAATTGATTTCTAATTAAAAATGCTTCAAATAAAGTACCTCCAAAATAGACAGGAATATCATAGGATCGATACACTTCGAGTTTTTCCTTCAAAGTAGGAGTTACATAGGAAGTGCCAAAACCCAATTTTACAACATCAACATGAGGATAAGCTACACTCATGAAATTTTTTGCTTCCTGAACACTCAAGCCCTTGTCCATTACCATTGTAATTCCATGTTGACGGGGCCTTACTGTTCTTTCAGGCATTTGTGTTAAATTGAAATTCATATAGGATTTTTAATGAAGACGCAAATATAAACAAAGCGAATTAAATGGAATTTAAAAAGGAATTAAATTGATTTCCTTTTTCTTAATCGGGCAATGACATCTACCACCGACTGATTTTGTAATATAGATGGACTCAATTCAATAAAGTTTTTAATCAGTTTAGCATTTCTATTCATTGCTAATTCTAATTGAATGATTGCTTCCTTTGATTTGCCTAGTGCAAATAAAAAGGCAGTTTTATAGTAAATAAAGATTGGCTTACTATTAGTTAATCCCAAGGCATGTTCTACATACTCCAAGCCCTCTTCATAACACTTGGCTTTATATAAGCACTTTAGCAATTCCACCCAGCCATTAATACTCTTAGGCTTTGTGCGGACCACATTACCAAAATATTGAACGGCTTGTTCGATTTTTCCTTGCTCCATCAAACATTGTCCCATTGCAAGATTGTATTCAGCCTTCATTTTATGAACTCGCATGGCGATCTGCAAATTCTTGATAGCACTTTCCCAGGTTCCTTCATTCATGTAGGTGCAAGCTATTTTATAAAATAGCATCGTATCTTCTTGATTTAGATGGGTTGCTTTTCGATAATTAGATCTTGCATGTGCATAGTTATGAAGCTTATCATAACAATGAGCAATAGCCTCGTAAATAACATCTTCTGGTCTTGCTAATTCAAGTACTTTTTGCAATGCTTCAATTGCATCTTTATATTTCCTTAATCTCAAATAAGCATCCCCCATATTACGCCAAGCGAAGTCAAACTTTTCATCTATTGCAATTGCATACTTATATGCATCAATCGCCTTCTCGTATAATTTTATTCCTTGATAGGCAGCTGCTAAATTAAACCAAGCCAATTCGCTGAAAGGATGTTCCTCAATAATTTGCTGGTGAAGCCTTATTCCTTCCTCATTTCTACCAGTAAAGTCTGTCCAAAAACATATTTTATACAGCGCCTCTTCATTTAAGGGATCTTGTTCCAGGATCATTTTCATACAATCAAAAACCTTGTCAAAATTTTCGTAATCATCATGCACATCTGCTAGTTCAAAAAGAAGTTCTATCTTCTCTTCCCCCTCAAAGTAATCCAATGCTGTCTCCAACACCGCAGCCGCTTTACCATGCTGGTCTAAAGCAAGTAAAGCATCCGTTCTTAAAATATATAAGTTGATATCCCGGTTATCCAATAATTCCGCTTGATCCAAAAAATAAATTGCTTTCTTGTATTTTTTGCTTGCAATCAGCAAATCACATTTTTTTAATAATAATGAGCTGGAATAAGGATACTGCTCTACGGCAAACTCTGCAGCCTCTAAAGACTGCTGCAACTGGTCTTTTTCATCAAAATAATCAATAATTTTCTCGAAAGCATCTTCGTCGATAAAGCTATGACTCATGCCAGTTTTAAGATTATGGTACTGGAGCAATAATTCTTTTAAATCTTCCCGGTCTTGTCGATATGGGTAATTACTCATGGGCTAAAGGGTTGCTGTAAAATACACCATTTTAAACAATCTTTCAACAATTTAATGTTATTTTAAACCTTCCACCCAAAAAAAAGTCAAATAAACAAGAAATTAGTTACCAGAAAACAAAAAATAAATTATATTTGTAAAAGTTAAATTCACCTAAATGAAATCTATCACCAAACAACTACTTGTTTTAATCCTACTTTTTAGTGTAGGTTCTCGAGCATTTGCCGATAGGGTATTTGGTAAAAAAACGAATAATAAGATTACCCTAAATTTAAATATCTCCTCTAATTTAAGAAACGCTGTTGGCTTTAATCTTAAAACAGGTCTAGTCTACAAAGGAAGTTTGTTAAGTTATCCTGCTAATTCAGGAAATGCCATCATTAATAATTCGATTTCTACCTACCAAAAGGGAAATACCATTTACATTGTACCTTATAAAAATAAATTAACGGTGACTGAAAGCAAACCGGGGTATACTGGTATTAAAATCATCATTAGAAAATAATTAAATTTTATATTAAAAAAATCCCCTTAGTTTCAAATTAAGGGGATTTTTAATTTCAGCTATCTTTTAAATAAAGCCCAATAAAAATTATCAATCATTTTTATTGTCCTCCATTCCCTTTTTTAGTTTCTTCGTAAGTCATTACCCTAAACCCAGTTTTAGGATACTCGAATTTTAAGGCAGACACTGTATTAAAATCAATCGAAGATAATTTATACTTGAAAAATAATCTGGTAGTTTCTAATTCATATTCCAAAGGAAATCCTGGTAAATTTGAAAACGCTCTGTCGTATTCTTTATTGATAGCTACCAAATCAGGCGTATAATAAACCGACAAAGAGGATCCATCTTTCAATTTAGCAATTGCCTTTTTACAATGATACCCTCCAATTACTTTTGTTTCACTAGAGTTTTCAAATTCCAATCCTTCAAAATTTTTATTTTTTTCTTCCCAATTTCCCTTGGTTAAAAGAATCATTAACTTTTGACCACTATACTCTTTTAATATGGCGGCGTTTCCTGTTTTAGAATTATAAATAGTCGTCTCGGTTCCAAGGGCAGTTTTCATATCGGTCCTGCTAAGACCTCCTTTTAAATATCGAGTAGAGGTGGCACCAGCAAACCCCTCATCGAGTTTGATTTCTTTATTGCGGGACTGGAGAGATATTTCGTAAATAATGGTACCCTCTGAGATTGTTTTTTGCGCAAAGCACATTACACTCAACAACATAAAAAAGAAAAAAGAAAAGATGGTGATAGTTTTCATTTCAACCTATTTTAATAAAGATAACAAAATCTTTCTCCTCACAAAATGAAAATTAAAACAGCCCGCTCCGCTGAACTGCGAAAGCGGGCTGTTTTAATTTGCCTAATAGGATTATTTTTTAGTTTTATTTTTTAAATCTATGACCTTTTGGTTGGCCTGCTGCATAGCCTGAATCTTTTCTTGAAGTTTACTTTGCTTGACAGGTTTTTTTCTGTTAATTTCTATTTGTGCCAAAATCTTGTCATGATCAATAATGTATTTCTGAATAATAATTTGTAGCACAAGAGTAATGGTATTTGAAATGGTATAATACCAGGTTAGTGCTGAAGGAAGATTATTAAATA
>CAMBTV010000026.1 GCA_945870835.1 Chitinophaga pinensis | reverse complement strand
GCTAAACTATTAAAAGATGCAGGTCTTACAGAAAAGGGATTGATAGCGGCAATCAAAGATCTTAGAAAAGGGTCTACCATTTCTTCTCAAACACAGGAAACGCAATTTAATGCGCTTAACAAATACGCCAAGAATTTAATTGAGATGGCAAGGAATGGAAAGTTGGATCCTGTAATAGGAAGAGATGAGGAGATAAGAAGAACCTTGCATATTTTATCACGTAGAAGTAAAAATAATCCTATTTTGGTTGGGGAGCCTGGTGTGGGTAAAACCGCTATTGCAGAGGGTTTGGCCATGCGTATTGTAAATGGGGATGTTCCAGATAATTTAAAATCAAAAATAATTTTTGCTTTGGATATGGGGCAACTCATTGCAGGAGCTAAATATAAAGGGGAGTTTGAAGAGCGACTAAAATCGGTTGTAAAAGAAGTGAGTACAAGCGAGGGAGAAATTATTTTATTTATTGATGAAATACATACGCTAGTTGGTGCAGGTGGTGGAGACGGTGCAATGGATGCTGCTAATATTTTAAAGCCCGCGCTGGCAAGAGGTGAGTTGAGAGCCATAGGTGCCACTACCTTAAGTGAATACCAGAAATTTTTTGAAAAAGACAAAGCACTCGAAAGAAGATTTCAAAAAGTAGTCATTGATGAGCCATCTGTAGAAGATGCAGTTTCTATACTTCGTGGGTTAAAAGATCGATATGAAACCTATCATCATGTAAGAATAAAAGATGAAGCCATCATTGCTGCAGTTGAATTATCACATCGTTATATTACCGATCGTTTTTTGCCAGATAAAGCCATCGATTTAATTGATGAGAGTGCAGCCAAGCTTCGCTTAGAGATGAATTCCATGCCGGAGGAATTGGATAAATTAGAAAGACAAATTAGACAGCTTGAAATAGAAAGAGAGGCGATCAAAAGAGAAAGTGATGAGGTGAAATTAAAGGAACTCAATACGGAGATTTCCAACCTCTCTGTGCAAAGAGATACTTTTAAAGCCAAATGGAAACAGGAAAAAGAGGTAGTCGAAAAAATACAAACTGCTAAATCTGAAATTGAGAATTTGAAGACTGCTGCAGAGCGAGCAGAGCGAGAAGGTGACTACGGAAAGGTAGCAGAAATTAGATATGGAAAGGTGCAGCTTCAAGAAAAAATTATTGAAGATCAAACCCAATTGCTAGATGATATCAGCGAAAAAAGATTATTAAAGGAAGAGGTGGATGCAGAAGATATTGCAGCGAATGTAGCCAAGGCAACAGGTATTCCTGTTATGAAAATGTTACAGAGTGAAAGAGAAAAATTATTGTTGCTAGAGGATGAATTACACAAAAGGGTAGTAGGTCAAAATGAAGCGATTGAGGCGGTGAGTGATGCTATTAGAAGAAGTAGGGCCGGTTTGCAAGATCCTAAAAAACCTATCGGGTCATTTATATTTTTAGGTACCACGGGTGTTGGAAAAACAGAGCTAGCCAAGGCTTTAGCGGATTATTTATTTGATGACGACGCCATGATGACTAGAATAGACATGAGTGAATACCAAGAAAAACATTCGGTGAGCAGATTGGTAGGAGCACCTCCGGGGTATGTGGGTTATGATGAAGGCGGACAACTAACTGAAGCGGTTAGACGCAAACCTTACAGTGTAGTATTATTAGATGAAATTGAAAAAGCTCATCCCGATGTATTCAATGTATTATTGCAAGTGCTCGATGATGGACGATTGACTGATAATAAAGGTAGGGTAGTCAATTTTAAAAATACCATTGTTATCATGACTAGTAATATGGGAAGTCATATTATTCAGGAAAACTTTGAAAAGGTCAACGATGATAATAAAGACGAAGTGGTGGAAAGTACTAAGGCTGAAGTGATGGTATTATTGCGTCAAACCATTCGACCCGAATTTTTGAATCGTATTGATGAGGTAATTATGTTTCAACCTTTGATGAAAAAAGAAATAAAAGGAATTATTGATATTCAATTACAAGGGTTGAAAAAGTTGGTAGCTCAAACAGGAATCCAGTTGCAGTTCAGTGAATATGTTTTAGACTTTTTATCAGAAAATGGCTATGATCCACAAATGGGTGCAAGGCCATTGAAGCGGTTGATTCAAAAGGAAATCATTAATCAGCTGAGTAAAAGGATTTTGGCGGGGGATATTGACAAATCAATTCCGGTTTTAGTGGATGTTTTTGATGGAAATGTGGTTTTTAGGAATGAAATTTCAAAAGAGCGAAAAGTAGAAAAATCAGTCAGTTAATCGTTAATACCTTCTTAAAATATAATTTTAATTAAAACATAAACATTTGATAGTCATTTGTTTATATAATTAGATTGGAGTAGTTTTTATGAATGGCATTGAAAAAAGCCTAAAATTTGTTACCTTCCGAAATTCTGAGTCTTTTAGGAACAATTGGGTATTATTATCTAAAACAAACCATTTCGACTTAGAATGGTTATAAAGAAACAAGATTAGAAATTGCCCATTATAGGCAAACACATTAAAATTTTTTATTATGGCATTTAAGAAAGAGGTGGTAGAGATTATTGAACCAAGAGATGTATTTGTTGGAAATATCAATGCACCGGTTACATTAGAAGAGTTTGGTGAGTACGAAAGTGAAGTTTGTGCAAAAGCGAACGAAGTGGTGAAACAAATTTTAGAAGAGTACGACGGAAAAGTAAGATTTAATTTTCGTCATTTCCCAATGACTAACATTCACCAACGCAGTTTAAAAGCTGGCGAAGCGGCAGTAGCAACTGCTCAGGACGGAAAGTTTTGGGAAATGCACAATATTTTATTTGCAAATCGCCGCAATCTTGGTACTACTAGTTTGAAGCTACACAGTAGAGAAGCAGGTGTTCAAAACAAACGTTTTTTGGATGAACTAGTAAATGCTACTTATGGCTGGCAGGTACAAGGTGATATGCGCGAAGGCATCAACAGAGGAGTTAAAGATGTTCCTACTTTTTTTGTTAACGGAGAACGTTTTACAGGAAAAGTGACTTACGAAGAGTTAAGTAAGTCAATAGAAGCTGCCTTAAAAAAGGTGAAGAAAAAAGCGCCAGCAAAACAGAAAGCTTAAAAAATTTAAACCCTCATTGTCAAATGGGGGTTTTTTGTACTCGGTTATTTTTCAAAATAGGCTACCGTACCGCCTACCCATTTCTTATTTTTATTGTATCGGGTACCAATCATTTTCCCTTTGCTAAGTCTTGCTAAGTTGAAAACCGCTTGGGGTCTACTCCATCCTTTTTTCCAAAAATAAAACAAACGAATTTCAGCTTTGGCGCGTTCATCAGGAGTCTTAATGACGGAGGCATAATTAACTTTTCTTTGCAGTATCCAATTTTCAGGGTCTTTAATATTCATTATATCGTCAACAGTAACCTCAATTATTACTCCCATTCCGGCAAAAGAAAAAAGTGGTTTCAATACATAATTATTTAGGTCTGCTGGAATTTCCTTTAGCTCATTTAGATAGTACGTACTTGGTATATAAGGATGCTTCAACAAGGGTAGGGTAAACTTACTAACTCTGTAAAACCAGTTAGGGTGTGCAATCCACTCTACTTCCCAGGGATGAAAGAGGTCGATTGTTTCTGGTAAATCTTTTTGTTGAAAAAGCTCATCAAAAATTAAACGGTTATAAATTCTGTTGATCGGAATTTTTTTTCCATCCAATTCATAAAACAATTTATTTCCTTCACCAATGAGTTGAGTCAAACAAATTGTTTTTATTCCGAGTATTGATTCTGAACAATAAAAATCGATTCTTGTTTTTTGTTGCTCAGGAAAAAGATCTAATAATATCACATTGGAAGGGTCTAAATCACCTACTATGATCTCTTTCAATAATTGAAAGTAAGTTTCCTGCGTGTAACCATTGAGGTAGGCGCTGTAATTATCGGGGACATTGGCATAGTTAAAAGTAATGGAGCTGTGAAGTGGCTGAAAAGCAAACAGTGAAGGGAACCCCTGCATTTCTATTAACTGAGGTTCTATTTCTTTCTGTTCATTTTCACAGATACCAAAATCGAAGACTAAAAAATCAGGATAATTTTTTTCATTTGCAATGTTTGCATTATTAGGAATAGCACTTTGCGTATGTAAATTAAACGATGGGTTTAAAATAGCATCTACAACGTGCTCGCAAGTTGCCAACATCTTATTTTTAAATTCTCTCGAAATAAAAATGGGTGTCTCCGCTAGCGTAAAATCCAAGTTTCCTGGAGACAAACCTTCTATTTCTTTTTTGTAAGCTACGTATTTTTCTTCCGTAAAAAAATCGTTGAATTGATTGCGTAAATCTTTTTGCATTTTTAGGTAAGGTGATTTAAAGGAAGCATTTGATGACTATCTAAAATTAAATATTGTCCTTCCAACTATCGTATCTATGCTAATTATTTTAATTTATTTAAGTTGATTACTAGCAATCGATAAAAAATTAGGAAGGATATGTGAATAGGTAAATGAAATTTTATCTGGATCATTTAAGTGGGTAATCATTTGTTCCCACTTTTGTAATCCATAGTTTTCAATGACTGTTTTCTTTTTCTCATCAGTTTGTAAGTAAAGGCTCATACCAGAAGCATCTGCTTCGGGGTGAAACTGTGTGCCAATCATGTATTCATTGAATCGAATGGCCATAACAGCTCTTTCTAACAATACTTGAGGTCTTTCTTTCTCTATCGCTAAAATGCTTGCTCCGATGGATTGAATTTGTTGATGGTCAGGCTCTATTACTTGATAGTCTCTGCTGTCCACAGCATAAAAAGGGTCTAGCATTTCATTAAATACAGGTTCATCTTTTCCATTGGTTAGTAAATGGACAGGAAAAATACCAAACGCAGTACTTTTTCTTTTACATAGGTTGCCAATTTTAAAATACCTACAGGCTAACTGAAAGGAATGACAAATAAAAAAAACATGTTTTTTCCGAGTATTTTTTTCTTCTTTATTCCATTGCTCAACCTGTTGAAGCCATTTAAAATAACCAGCTTCCCAATTAGAGTCCTTAGTTTCTAGTGGACTACCCGGACCACCGCTCGAAATAAAAATGTCATACGACGAATCAGGGATTTCATTTTTTTGTCGAACATTAAATTCATCCCAACTAATTTCTATTGCTTGGTTTTTATAAAACCGTTGAAGCGTTTCTCTGATACCACGCATTCCTTGATTGGCCACCCCGTCATATAAATCTAAAACGGCAATGCGAATGGGCTGCCGTTGAATTGAATCCATACTATAAAATTTAATTTCCTAACCTAAATAAAAATCCTTGGCTGATCTTTTAATAAAACAACCTTACTCCATTAGAATTAAATACCCTCTAGAAATTTCTTCTGAATATAATCTACTACCTCTACCAAATTATTGGTGTCATGGTATACTTTTAATTGTTGATCCGCACCTGTTCCATTTTCTAATATTTTATTTACATAACTGATTGCATGTTTACTTCCTAAATGTGGTACAACATCATCCACAAAGTCAAGTAACTCATCAATAAGTATTCTAGTATTTACTTCTTTTTCTTTTCCAAAATCAATCAGCGTACCATCAATTCCATACCTACTTGCACGCCACTTATTTTCGTTTAGCAGTGCGCGTGAGTAGGTCATAAAATTTAAATTCTGACTTCTTAGTTTGTAAAGTTTTGCACAGATAGCCTGAAAAAGAGCAGTGATAGCAATGGTTTCGTGGACAGTCAACGGAATATCACAAATCCTAAATTCAACGGTGTTAAAGGTTGGGTGTACTCTAATGTCCCACCATATTTTTTTAGCATTGTCGATACAATTGGTCTTCACCAACAGTGCGATATAGTTATCGTAGGCCTGTATATTTTCAAAATGATCTGGTATACCTGTTCTAGGAAATTTATCAAATATCTTGGTGCGATAAGATTTGTAGCCAGTGAGTCGGCCTTCCCAAAAAGGGGAGTTGGTACTGAGTGCATACACATGGGGTAAAAAATAGCGTGCCGAATTAGCGATGTGTATCGCCATCTCCCTATTTTCCATTCCTACATGTACATGTAGACCAAAGATTAAATTGCTACGAGCGGCTTCTTGAAATTCATTGACCATTTCATTGTACCGCACATGGTCTGTGATCAATTGGCTTTGCCAATGACTGAAAGGGTGTGTGCCCGATGCGCCAATTTTATAACCTAAACTATCAGCAATTCCACTAATCGTTTTGCGCAGGGTAGATACATCAATGAAAGCCTCTTCTACATCTTTACAAATATCAGATCCTACTTCTACTACCGCCTGGTGCATCTCTGCTTTTACCTTGTCTTTACTAATTTTATGCCCCTCTTGTACAATCCTTTGCTCATGGCTTTTTAGTTCCCTTGTAATAGGATCTATTACCATGTATTCTTCCTCTACCCCCACTGTAAAACTTTTAAATGAAATATCAGCCATAGCTTACTTTATTGATAATGGATAAACTGGTATTTTTTTATTATTAAATTTGATCAATTGGTATTTAAATATTTTTTTACAATATATCTGCCAAAGATACTTATTAAGCGCTATGAGTAAATGCCTTAAATGGATTTGGTTATTGGAATAATTACAGGAACTGTTAATAAAATTATGCTTCGATTTTAATCAAATTTACCTTGACAGCTAGCTTTTTATAGATTGAAATTATTTTAATACCAAAGAATCTAATTTTCTAGCTAATTAACCGGCACAAAAAGAGTAAACCTTGTTAACTTTGCACTTTAAAATTAAAAATGATGTTAGATAGTATTGAGTCGGCGATTGAGGCTATTAAAAATGGTCAATTGGTAATAGTGGTGGACGATGAGGATAGGGAGAATGAAGGTGATTTTATTACAGCAGCTGAAAATGTTACTCCTGAAATTATAAATTTTATGAGTACTTACGGCCGCGGCCTTATATGTGCTCCCTTGTCCGAAGACAGGTGCGATGCACTCAACCTTCCTGCAATGGTGCCAGACAATACTTCTTTGCATGCTACTCCTTTCACGGTAAGTATCGACTTGTTGGGGCAAGGTTGTACCACAGGAATTTCTGCTCATGACCGTGCAAAAACAGTTCAGGCATTGGTAGACCCTTCTACAAAGGCATCCGATCTTGGACGACCTGGTCATATTTTTCCACTAAGGGCAAAAAAAGGTGGCGTACTCAGAAGGTCAGGTCATACAGAAGCTACCACCGATTTATCTGTATTGGCAGGTTTTCAACCAGCGGGTGTGTTGGTAGAAATTATGAATGAGGATGGTAGCATGGCCCGACTTCCACAGTTAATGGATATTGCTAAAAAATTCGATTTAAAACTAATTAGTATTAAAGATCTTATTGCATATCGACTTTCTGAAGAAACGCTTATCAAAGAAGAGGAGCGAGTCAAGATGCCTACCAAATTTGGTAATTTTGAGTTAATCGCTTTTCAACAAATCAATACCGGTGAAATACACTTGGCTATAAAAAAAGGTGAATGGGAAAAAGATGAGCCCATTTTAGTTAGAGTGCATAGTAGTTGTATGACCGGTGATATTTTAGGTTCATTGCGCTGCGACTGTGGCGATCAATTGCACAAGGCATTAAAAATGTTGGAGGCTGAAGGTAAAGGGCTTGTATTATATATGAATCAAGAAGGCCGTGGCATAGGTTTGTTAAACAAATTAAAAGCCTACAAATTGCAAGAGCAAGGAATGGATACCGTAGAGGCCAATCTTGAACTTGGATTTGGAATGGATGAGAGAGATTACGGCGTTGGAGCTCAAATTATTCGTCACCTCGGAATTAGTAAAATGAAATTGATGAGTAACAATCCACGTAAGCGCGCTGGACTTTTGGGTTACGGTTTAGAAGTTGTAGAAACGGTGGCCATTGAAATAGTACCCAATGAACACAATGAAAAATATCTTACCACTAAGCGAGACAAAATGGGGCATGAAATTTTGGGCGACCAATAATTTTTCAAGAATTTTTAATGCTGAATGAATTTTAAATTTTTCAAAGTCAGTGATTTAAGAAATCGATCTATTTTCCTTTTTTAAGAGGTTCTATTTTTTTCTTTTCTTCTTCCGCTTCATAAGAAGAATTTAGTTTATCAAAATCTTTGCGATAGGATAAGCTCGAACCCGTTCTGGTACGCTGACTAATTAAATCAAAATTGGTTCTGTTAAATCCTACTAATCTAACACTCCCATCTTTTGACAATAGCCATTCTGCAGTGATATCGGGGGTTACCAAGAGGTTGTTATTTTTACTCATATTTGCTACATAAGGATTGTTGTAGTCAAGGTTAAATCCAGCAGAAATAACAACCCTTCCATTGAGTAGTGTAAAGACTAAGCCTGTTTTTGCAGCAGCCTGTAATTTTTGAACATTACTTTCTAATCCAAGTCCGGTGTTCAGATCTAGGTAGACTGAAGTGTTCTTCATATATTTTTGTAATAATTTATTAAAGTAGCCAGAAAGGGCATTCGAAACTACTCCTCCAATGGTACTTGCTATTACATTATATCCACTACCAGCCGTTATCATACTTTGTGTACTACTCACAAAAGTATTGAATAGTAATAAAGAGGTAACCTGTTTGTTAAGCTCATTTTTATCCTCTTTAAATTGTTGTAGTCTTTTAGTAATTACAAAATCATTTTTTAAGGAACTAGAGGTTGGCAATAAGAATTCAAAATCAATAGCTGGTTTTAAAAGTGTTTCAGTAAGGTGCGCAATTACTCTAACATCTTCTTTTTGAAATATCTGAGAGCTTGCTGTTGATATGGGTTTGAAATCAACCTTATTGGCTAGGTATTCAGCCATGATATCAATTCTTGCATTCAGTGGATCTCCGTTCCAAACGATGGATCCGCTGTTTACAGTAAAATATTTTTTAAGAAAGGTTTGAAAATTAAAAGTGTATTCCCCTTTGGTAATATTATAGTTTCCATTGATGGTGAGCGGTTCTCTATTTCCAACACGAATTTTCAACAAACCATTTCCTTGACCCTTAATGATATCACCAGTAGCCTCGTCTAAAATTACATCAATTTTGCAGGCAGGGTTAGCCGTTAGTATCATATTTACCAAAATGTTGGTGGATGGTTGCCCCTTAAATTTTTCCTCCATCTTACTACCAAACTGAATGAAGTCAATATAATCTACTGTACTACTTTCTATACTGCTTCCACTTAGTAAATAAATATGACTGGTATCTAATCTAGATGGCTCTCCACTGATATCCATCGTCATATTGTCTATCGGCCCATTGATATTTAATTTGGCTTTACCTATCACTTTTCCGTAAAACTGCGAATTGTCTTTTTTAGTAGTATTCAATAATAAAAACTTATTCGTTTCAATTTTTACGTCGTTAAAGAAAAAATCTTGAAAAAATTGATGTTGTATTTTTCCACTCAGTGTTGCAGTGTTATTGAGCGTATCTTTTAATAAAATTTTACCAAAGTCAATTTCATTTGAATTAAAAATGATGTTTTGATTGGCAAAAAGGTATTTACATCGGGTATATTTTACCACCATAGAACCTCTAATAATATTGGCATTACCAGTTAATGAAAGGTTATTAATATTCCCTTTTATCTTTAGATCGACAGTATTGGCAATCCCCTTTATATTACTAAAAACGGCTCCTAGATAACTGTTTAAAAATCCAATGTCTAGCTGATCAGAGATCATTGAAATATCAGTCTGATTTTCAGTTGAATCTTTTGTATTGATAACGCCTTCAATTTTAAATCGGTTATTAATATTGGGAGCATCCAATTTAAAACGGGCGATACCAGAATACGTTGAATAATTACCAGTACCTTCTACTATTCCGATAGAGTCTCCATCTAATTTAAATTCTTTTATTTTGGACTCAAACTCAATTGATGGCTTTCCAAAGGGATCCATTATTTTAATATCACCAGTAAGTAGACCCTCTAGGTTTGGATCTTTTAAAACAAAAGGTACAAAGTCGTTGATATTAATTTTATCAAGCTTTACCATCAAATCATTGGAACTGCCAATATCAGATGGCTCAGTTGAAATAATAATTTGCTGATTTCCCTGTACAAATTTTATTTCATTGGCACTCACTTCTTTCTCAGTTAAAGTAAGCTCTCCATCTTTTTCTAACTCCCATTTTTTTTCATTGATAATAAAGGAGGAAGGAGAAAAATGGATTTTTAGTCCATCCTTTAAAGTTTGTAAAGTAGCATGAATGGCTGCATCTCCAAAAGTTTTACTAGCTCTCGTATTGATACTGATATCCGAAAGATCGTTGCGAGTGGTAAAGGCTATTTTGGTAGACGGAAGGCTCATGCTATCATTTATAATAATTTCATCAATATCTACCTGCGTTTGAAGTGAATCGAAATTACCGATGCTATTAAATCTTGTATTATTAAATACTTTTCCACTATAGCTGAAACGAGGTATTTCAGCATTTATATTTAGCTTATTCTCTTTTAAATTGAGATCGCCTGTGAACGATGAATTATTAAACCCTCCCAATCTGTTATCTAGTATTTTAGAAAAGGCATCGAAATCATGGGTTGTGATTTTAAATGAAAAATTTTCTTCGCTTTTAAAGCTTGGCGTTCCATTGATTTGAGAAGGGAAATATCTGCTCAAAAATGATTCAAATGCATTTGGTAATTCGTTGATTGAAAACTTACCCAATAATTCTGCATCCACATTATTGGTGTGAAGGGTTAAATATTTTAAATCCTTTTCAATCGACGACTGTAATACCAAAGAATCGAAAATTAATGGTTGGTGGTTGTGAGTTAACTTGGCATTGTAAACTCTCGCTGTACCTAAAAAGTCATCAATGTTATTACCGGCAAAATTGAGTTCAAAATCGCCCTTAAGCTCAAAATCATCCTTAGTTAATTTTAATTTTTTTAAGTCCGACTTACTCATTGAAGCATTGAATAAAAATTGAGGGACTTTGCTATTCAAATCGATCGTTCCGTTTAGACTATCCACTACTAAATTTTCGTCATGAACACTTAAATGGCCCGTAAATATTTTTTTGAAAAACTTTCCATTCACATCTATATTTTGGTAGTCATATCCGTTAAGTCCTAGGGTGTCAATTTTTCCATAAAAATTAGCATTGATATCTTTTTCAGAAAACCCAGCCCCATTTACATTTCCATTGAATGTGATATTTTGAAGTGGACTAAAATTAAAAAATTCACCTAGCTTAAAACCAACAGTAGAGATTTTACCTTTATAAATGGGCGTTCTTTTTTCTGGAAGTTTTAAGTTAATATCTCCCTTCAAAATTCCTAACTGTGTTTGAATACTGCCAAAGGCAACGAAATCATTGATAAAGCCTGTAAACTTACCTTGGTATTGGATATAACCCAATTTGCTAAGCTGAGGAGTGGTTATATTTTTAAGGGAAGGGGCAATGGTGCATAAGTCAGCATAGTTTGTTTGGAGGGTGTTGGCATTTAAATTGATAAATGTTTTATCAATGTCTGGAAGACCACTCAAAGATATATCGCCATCAAACAAAGAGCTACCAGAACTAATGCGCATTCCTTGGGTTCTAAGGTTATCAAATCTTCCAATAATTGAACCTGAGATATCAAAAAGCATTTCCCAACTTTTAACTTCTGGTGCAAAAAATGCTATGTCATCTGTGCTTAATTTACTGTCGATAAAGTTTCCTTCCAATTGAACATCATGTATAAAATTATTCATGTTCTTTTGAAAACTGGTATACTTCATGGCATAATAATCACCTAGTCTGCTTTTTTCTGTTTTTAAATCTAGCTGCTTAAACTCCATTATATCCGGAGTAAATTTGAGGTTGGCTTGTAATTGTTTTATATCAAGTCCACATCTTTCTTTTGTACCCAATTGTATAAAAGCTGTAAGGGTGTCTTTTTCAAAACGAATGTCTTTTATTTCGCCAGTAATATTGCTAAACTTTAAATGATCTCCATCAATGGTTTCTTTGTATGTTAGATGATTAGATTCTATTTCATTTACAAATTCACCATTTTTAATTTCAATATTATTTACCAATAAAAGCCATCCCTCATTGTTCCATTTGTAAGGAAGAGCGGACAAGCTAATTTTTTCAACCTTTTTTTTGATGAGCGAATCGGGTCTTAGTCCTGTGTAATCTTCTTGTGAAAAAATGGGGGCGTCTAATAAAATGTTTTTTAAATGGATTTGTTTTTTAGCAAGATTGATTTGTTCTGCATTGAGATTAAACTTTTTAACAGAGAATTTCAAGTTTTGTCCAACCCATTTATCTACTTGATTAAATTGGATATTGGTGAGTATAATTTTTTTAAAATCAAATACTATCGCTTCTTTACTTTTGGAGGTGCTATCGGCTGGTTGAGCAAAGTAATCGGATATAAATTGATAATTCCATGTAGAATCGGTTCGGTGCAAATTAATTACTGCGTTGTCTAAGGCTATGTATTGAATGATGGCTTTATTTTTAAAGAAGAACCAGTCGGTAATTTTAAAACTTGCACTACCTGCATATAATAAAGTATCTTTTTTTAAATCTTCTACTAAAAATCCATTCAATGCCATCTTATCAAATAAATGGTAATTGATGTATTGAATTTTTACCTTGGCATGCAGTTCCTTCGAAAGGGTGGTGGTGACCTTACCCACTATAAAATTTTGTACAGGCGTAAGTTGTAAAATACCCCAAATAAAAAGCACTAATAACAGGGGAGGGAGAAAGAACTTGATTTTTTGATTTCTTTCTTTAAAAAAATATAGCCAGATACCAGTCCAGCCAACCAAGAGCACTACAAAAACCCAAAGGGGGGCGTCATTCAAAACAGTGGTTAATAAAATAGCCAGCGTCACCCAAAAAATCAGCGTTAGGGCTATTCGTTTTAATATGTGTAAGCTTTTGTGCAGTGGATTGAATTATTATGCAAAAATAGCGTTTAGATACCTATATACAAATTCAATACCAAAACTAGTGATAGGTATATGTAAGTAAAAAAAAGTAGTGTTAAAAATACAGTGTAAAATGAATCACAATGAATTAATACCCCTCAGCAGTATCGTCTCCTCTTTTGTCAGCAATGGCTGTTATTTTTCTTGTTTTGCCATATTTTATTTCTATTAGTTCAGTTCGCCCGATGGCCTGTTTTTTTACTACTTTATAGCCCATCGCTTCTAGTTGTTGAATGGTAGCTGAGTTAAAATCTTTTTCTACTATTATTTCATCTGGCAGCCATTGATGATGGAATTTTGGCAGGTTGACAGCGTCTTCTGGTGACATTTTAAAGTCAATCATATTTACCAAGGATTGAATAATACTAGTAGGTATGGTAGTGCCACCTGGGGTTCCCACTACCAAATAAGGTTGATTGTTTTTCATTACAATGGTAGGTGTCATACTGCTCAACATTCTTTTGCCTGGGTAAATGGCATTGGCTTCGGCACCTAAAGCTCCATACATATTGGGAACACCTGGCTTTACACTAAAATCATCCATCTCATTGTTTAGCAGAAAACCAGCCCCACTAACCACTGTTCTGCTGCCGTAAGAACCATTGAGGGTCGTAGTTACAGCTACCGCATTGCCCGCTGCGTCGATGATACTTAAATGAGTGGTTTCATCACTTTCTTTAATGTAACCCTGTTTAGTTGACTGACTATTACCAGCAATACCCGGACTATAATCTTTCATTCTTTCTTTTAAATAATCATCGCTAACCAAGGTTTTTACAGGCACTTTCACAAAATCCCCGTCTCCTAAATATTCTGCTCTATCAGCAAAAGCTCTTCTCTCTGCTTCTGTTAAAAGCTGAACGCTTGCGGCAGATTGGAATTTCATTTCACCGATATTTTTTTGTTCTATCATTTTTAATACCTGTTGTAAAATGATTCCTCCACTGCTAGGTAATGGCATCGAAATTATATGGTGTGATTTATAATCAAATTCAATTGCAGTCCTTTCCTTGGCGGTATATTTTTTTAAATCATCCGCAGTAATAATTCCTTTTCCCTTTGTCATTTCTGCAACAATTAATTCGGCAATCTCCCCTTCATAAAATCCTTTGACACCCTTATCTCTTATTAGTTTGAGTGTGTTAGCAAGATCTTTCTGAATGAGTATGTCACCGGCTTTCCAGGGAGTTGTTTTTACAAAAGCTGGAAGGGAAGTATTTAGCTGGATGAATTCATTTTTTAATTCATTGAAATCATCCGCTTGGTTGGCGTTAATGGAAAAACCTTTTTCTGCAAGTTCGATAGCTGGTTGAATGAGCGTTTTAAAAGGCAATGAACCATATTTCATAGCTGCGAATATGCCTGCCACCGAACCAGGTATTCCACTTGCAAGATGACCGTCTTGAGATAAATTCATTTGAGGATTTCCCTTTTTATCCAAGTACATATCCCTATTAGATTGGGAGGGTGCTGTCTCCCGAAAATCAATGCTTATATTTTTTCCATTTTTTAAATGTGCGACCATAAAACCACCTCCACCAATATTACCAGCTCCTGGGTATACCACCGCAAGAGCTAATTGAGTAGCGATTGCTGCATCGATTGCATTTCCTCCTTTTTTTAAAATACTTACTCCTACTTTACTAGCTAGTGCATTGGCAGATGCTACCGCTCCCTTGGTACAAGTCACTTTTTTTTGTTGCTGATAATGGAAAGGGTCAATTTTCTGTGCCCTAACCATGGAGACACTCATCAATAAAACTATCAGTAATAATTGAATTGGATTCTTGAACTTCATCCGCTATTTTTTGACTAAATTACTAAATCAATTTTATTGTTAAATATTCAATTTAAAGTTAATAAATGATGTCTTGAAGTTGTATTTATACTGAGAGTAGGCTGAGTCAAATAAAACTTAGTTTAGGCCCCTTATTTTGTTGATTTTTTTAAAAATGGAAATTCTTTAAGTTGTTATTATATTACACCCAATATATAATCAAAATCACATGTTAAAACCTATTGCTGTTATAGTTTTCTTATTGAATTCGTTGTTAGCGATTTCTCAAACTCCCAAAAGCTATACTTCTTCTGAAATATTGCTGCAGTTAAAAAAGTTACCAGTACTTGGATCAGTATTATATATAGCCGCTCATCCAGATGATGAAAATACTCGACTGCTCACTTATTTAGCGAATGAAAAATTGTATCGAACGGGTTACTTAAGTTTAACCAGAGGTGACGGAGGACAAAATTTAATAGGCGATGAGCAAGGGATTGATTTGGGATTAATTAGAACCCAAGAATTACTATCTGCTCGAAGAATAGATGGTGCTGAACAGTTTTTTACCAGGGCCTTTGATTTTGGATTTAGTAAATCTTCCGAAGAAGCATTTCGCTTTTGGGGACATGATAAAATATTGAGTGATGTAGTTTGGGTTATCCGTAAATTTCAGCCCGATATAATAATTGCCCGTTTTCCAGAAGATAGTAGGGCAGGACATGGCCATCATGCTGCTTCGGGTATCCTTGCCCGTGAGGCTTTTGATGCTGCCTCAGATCCTACCAAATTTCCAGAACAATTATCACAGGGTGTAAGCATTTGGCAAGCCAAAAGATTACTTTGGAATACTTTTAATTTTGGTAGTGGTAATACACAAAGTGAAGACCAATTTAAAATTGATGTGGGCATGTACAATCCACTACTAGGAAAAGGATATGGAGAAATTGCTGCACTTAGCAGAAGTCAACATAAAAGTCAGGGCTTTGGTGTGTCAGCACAAAGAGGAACCGTGACTGAATATTTTACCACCATTAAAGGTGATCAACCAGTCAATGATTTGATGGATGGCGTAACAACGAATTGGGAAAGGGTCAACAAAAATAATTTGTCAAAACTTTCAGTAAATATAGCCGATAATTTCTCTGCAGAACATCCCGAAAAATCAGTGCCTGCATTGGTGAATCTGTATAATATAGTTTCATCACTCAATGAGGGTTATTGGAAAACTCAGAAATTAAAGGAGCTAAAAAATTGCATTAAAGTGGCTAGTGGTCTATTTCTAGAAGCTACCACTAACAGTCAATTTGGTATTCAAGGGGATAGTGCTAGAATAACGGCTACTGCTAATAATCAGTTGGGTTTAAATCTAAGTGCGATGGGTGTAAGCATCGGCGATCAGCATTATTTATTAGGAGCACTCAATAAAAATAACAATCAGTCGATTGCAAAAAATATTTTTCTTAGTGATGCTGATGTAAAAAATGCACAACCTTATTGGCTTTCATTGCCAATGGATAAAGGGAGTTTTAATGTTGCGGATCGTCAAAAAATAGGGATGGCAGAAAATACTCCTATTCAAGTTAATTTCGATGTAACCATTGAAGGCACTGCTTTTACTTTTGCCCAACCTGTTCGATATAAATATACCGATCCAGTGAGAGGTGAGTTGAATCAGCCTTTTACTATATTGCCAGTAGCGGATGTGAAGTTTGAAAAAGATATTTATTTATTAAAGAACAAAGATTCTTTTCACGTAGACATGCGCGTTATACCCAATATAGATATGCAGGGAGATTTTCAATTGCAAGCTACTTCAAAAGATAAGCAAGGGGCTATTTTAAATAAAAAAGATTTCTCTTTAAAATTAATTTCAAAAGAAAAGCAAGTCTTACAAGAGGTTCAATTGCCACAAAATAATTTATCGAGTGCAACTGCAACCGTTCAGGCTGCGTTAAGTGGTGGAGTTTCTGTAGGTTCAAAAACTTATAAAAGAGTGATCAATTATGATCATATTCCTTCTATCGTTTATCAAAAAGAAGCAATAACAAAATCTGTTTTTGCAGATATAAAAATTAGTGGCAAGCTAGTGGGTTATATATCGGGTGCAGGGGATAAAGTACCTCAAGCATTGCAGGAAATGGGCTATCAAGTAGTCCTACTTTCAGAGATTGATATTAAGGCAGGTAAGCTTAATCAATTCGACGCGATTGTAACAGGGGTTAGGGCATACAATACCAATGACTGGATGAACAATGTGTATGATGCACTGATGGATTATGTAAAGCAGGGTGGTATATTACTTTGTCAGTATAATACCAGCAATCAGATTGGACCTGTAAAAGCAAAAATTTCTCCTTATCCATTTACCATCACTCGAGGACGAGTTACAGATGAAGAGGCAAAAGTAAATTTCTTATTACCCAATCATCCAGCACTAAATTATCCTAATAAAATTTCTGAAAAAGATTTTGAGGGATGGATTCAAGAGCGCAGTATTTATAATTCTGGAATGTCAGATCCTGCTTTTCAACGAATATTGAGCATGAAAGACCCTTCGGAATCGGAGCAGGATGGATCTTTGATCATTGCCAATTATGGTAAAGGAAAATTTATTTATACTGGGCTAGTTTTTTTCAGGGAACTGCCAGCGGGAGTTCCAGGCGCCTATCGTTTATTTGCTAACTTGATTGCATTACCAGAAAAAGGAAAAAAGTAATTTAATTTTTTAAAAGTCTGCTACATGCAAAGTGAAAAATCGTATTGGAGAAAATGGTATTGGGGAGTGGCCATCATATTGTTATTACAAATGATCATTTACTATTTCATTACTATTTATTACCAATAGTTTAATAGATTTTTATATTTCATGAGCACTAAAATTTTGAATGAGTACAATTGATTGGATCATATTAATAACTACCCTTTGCGGCATCATTATTTATGGTGTGTATAAAAGTCGAACCACAAAGGATTTAGATGGTTACTTTTTGAGCAATCGTAGTTTGCCATGGTACATGGTGCTGTTGAGCATTATGGGCACACAGGCTAGTGCGGTAACTTTTTTAAGTGCACCAGGACAAGCCTATACTGATGGAATGCGATTTGTGCAATATTATTTTGGATTACCATTGGCAATGATTGTAATCTGCATTTTTTTTGTACCTGTTTTCCGAAAATTAAAAGTATATACCGCCTATGAATTTTTAGAAAATCGCTTTGACTTAAAAACGAGATCGCTTACATCTGCATTGTTTTTAATTTCTCGCGGTTTGTCAACAGGTATTAGTATTTACGCTCCTTCCATTATTCTAAGTTCGCTTTTGGGTTGGAATATTTATTATACCAATTTGGTAATGGGGGGATTGCTAATTGTGTATACCATTACTGGAGGTGCCAGAGCGGTTGCCTACACACAACAATTGCAATTGATCATTATTATAGCCGGTATGTTTTTGGCGGGTTATATGGTAATTAATCTTCTACCTGATGGGATGGGTTTTCTTGATGCCATAAAGGTAGCAGGCGGAAAGGGGAAGATGAATATAATCACTACTGGTGTTACCAATCAACATTTCGATTGGAAAGATAAATACAATATCTGGAGTGGTTTGTTGGGCGGCTTTTTCTTGTCGCTGAGTTACTTTGGTGCTGATCAAAGTCAGGTGGGAAGGTACCTTACTGCTAAGTCGGACAAAGAAAGTAAGATTGGATTATTAGTCAATGGTTTGGTGAAAGTGCCCATGCAGTTTCTTATTTTATTGGTTGGAATTTTAGTATTTTCTTTTTACCAGTATCAAAAGGCGCCGATTTATTTTGATGAAGCAAGAGTGATAGTAGCCAAAAAAACAGTTTATAAAGATTCTTTAATTCATTTAGAAAATCAATATGGGGATGCTTTAAAAGAAAATAATCCAGCTCTCGCTACTGAACTAAGAACAGAATATAAGACAATTATAAAAAAAGCCATTCCTGGAGATGATGCCAATGATACTAATTTTATTTTCCTTCGTTTTGTAATTGATAATTTGCCAAAAGGCCTGGTGGGTTTGTTGATTGCTGTTATTTTTTTGGCAGCATGGGGTAGTATTGCAGCTGCTTTAAATTCGCTCGCCTCCTGCACGGTGGTAGATTTTCATAAAAAGTTTATCAATAAAAATTGTACGGAAGCTCAGGATTACAGCATTTCAAAATGGTACACCTTTGGCTGGGGTGTATTTTCTGTAATAGTAGCTATGTTTGCTTACAATTTAGGCAATAGTCTAATTGAGGCAGTTAATATTTTGGGTTCCTTATTTTACGGAGTAATATTGGGAATATTTTTAGTAGCATTCTGGATTAAATATGTGAAAGGCAATGCGGTTTTTATTGCATCGGTAATATCAGAATTATTAATTATTCTAATTTACAATCTTAACGTTGTTTCCTTTTTATGGTTGAATGTAATAGGGGTGATATTGGTGATATTATTCAGCGTATTGATACAATTGGTTTTACCCAGTAAAAAGGAGATAGGAATTTAATCTAATTTAGTTGCCATTAGATTATGTGCTGTAATTATTTAAAAGCAAGTTTTTCGTAGATTTATTGGATTAACTTATAAATCATTTAATCTAGAGAGGTAAAGAACGAGGATTATTCAAAATACACTTTCACTGTTTGGTAAAAGAGTCGATTGTTGAGGTATTGATGTTGAGCTTGGTTTTGTTTTTCTGAAAATCCTTGCAAACCAAAAAGTCCAGCTGCGTTTCCTTTATTGATTGCTATTTCAAGATAGTCTGCTGAATTGAAAAGCGCTAATTTTTCACCTTCTTGCGCATCTGCATAAGTATCACATATTTTTTCAATCACCTCATCTCTCTTAAAAACAATTTTGAAGCTTCTGCCTTTTCTTTGTTCTTCAAAATCTTCACGGGTAATATTTACAATTACGTTTTCGAAATTGTCTATGAAAATAATTTGCCCTTCCATCCAATTGGCACCCAACAACGGGCGTAAAGGATTTTTTACCTGAATAGAAACCGAGCTGTCACCCACTTGATCCAGTGTTTTACCACTGACAATATCATTAAAAGCCTTTGCAAACACGTTGGTACAATAGAGGGTATTTTTTCTTTGATTTTTTTCAAGAGCCAGCGCTACTACTTTTTGTGGAATTTCTTCTAAAATCATTGTTAGTAATCCATTATCGCCACAGCCAATATAATGACCATTGTGTTCAGCTATCAGCATGTGTTCTGGCTTTTCGTCAAACAAGTTCACTAGAATTAGGTGAAAGGTACCAACAGGAAAATTCTTTATTGCGTTTCTACAAACATAGGCTGCTTGAGGATAATTGAAGGGAGATATTTGGTGAGAAATATCTACCAATGAAAACAATTCACTTGCCTGTAACAACTGTCCTTTTACTGCACCAGTAAGAAAATCTTGCTGGCCAATATCAGAAGTGAGTGTTAAGATTGGCATCGTTTAATAATTATTTTAAGTTGAGGGTATAATAATATTTAGCATAATATTATTTTACTAGTTCTCCATTTTTATAAAAGAATTTTCTTACTAGTTTGTCTGTTAGAGAAGGAAAAAATTTATTCATGAAAACTGTTTGAAAACCGCTGAAAGAAAGTACCAAAGTTCTTTTCTTTTTTTCAATCGCTTTTATAATATGGTAGGCGCAATCCTGAGAGCTCATTAGGTCTCTTTCGTTGAGCGGACTTTCTCCTTGTGCAAAACCTTTGCTATTGAGTGCTACATTACGGATATTGCTGCGCGTAAAGCCGGGGGACAACCACATTACATTTACACCGGTTTCTAATAATTCTGTTCTAATGGCTTCTAGCCAGCCATTGACTGCAAATTTAGAAGCAGAATATCCACTTCTTCCAGGAAGGCCACGGTATCCGGCAATGGAAGAAACGCCCACAATGGTTCCTTTTCTTTGTATAATAGAATCTAGCGCAAGTTTGGTGCAATAAACGGTACCGAAAAAATTAACGTCCATTACTTTTTTGATTACTTCCACCTCGGCATCTTTTAGTTCTGCCCTCATGCTAATGCCTGCATTGTTGATCAAAATATCGATGCCACCAAAAGTAGCGATGGTTGAGTCTATAAAATTTTTGCAGTCTTCATATCTGCTTACATCAGCCACCATAGTGTGGAGAAGTTGATTGGAATATTGCACCTGCAGGCTATATAATTTATCTTGGTTTCTGCCACATGTAGCAATTTTTGCACCCAGGGGGATTAGTGCATCTACCAATGCCTTTCCAATGCCCTCACTTCCACCAGTGATGGCAATCACTTTGTTTTTAAAAAAGTCACTCATATGATAAAATAATAGCAAAAATAAGTGACTTCATCTGCTGTTTATCAATTATCTTGATAAAATTGTATAACTATTGCTCAAAAGATCTTTAAAAAACTTTGGGACTAAATTTTTTTATCCTATTTTTGCAATCCAAAAGAATTTACCTGTAAAACATGTTATTTTTTAGGAAAGAATAAGCTTAGAATTGGTAGCTCAGTTGGTAGAGCAATACACTTTTAATGTATGGGTCCTGGGTTCGAGTCCCAGCCAGTTCACCCCCTGCTAGTTAAATAGCAGCAAAAACTCCGAAATCGTAAAGAAATCGGAGTTTTTTTATGCCCTTATGGCACGCTTTTGTAGTCTTTTGTATTGTTTTGTTTGGCTCGGTTGATTAGACTTTTGGTTATTGATTTATTGTAGTCTCTAACTTCAGTAACCTTGCTTCAATAACCTCAATTATTACTTCTTCAAATTTGTATTTCCAACTTTAAGA
>CAMBTV010000025.1 GCA_945870835.1 Chitinophaga pinensis | reverse complement strand
ATAAAAATTAATTATAAAATTAAATTTTTCAATTTTAATTGACAAGTGAAGCCGAATGAGATTTGAACTTGTTTAGACAAAGTCGGATAGGAAGAGTTTTGAGAAAAGGGAAATGAACCGATTTTAATCAATTTCAGAAAGCTGTTTTACTCACGTAAGATCACATATAAACATAGAAGGTTTTTGGATTTTTTGAAAATCAGAATATTTTACTTAAAATTTGAAAATAAATCATCAATAATATTTCTAAACTCCAGATATATGAAAAATTTATTATTGTTTATTCTATTACTATGTTCATCAATGATAATTAATGCACAAGATACATTATCAATGAGGACAGGTGAAAAGATCCAAGTAAAAGTAATAGAAGTGGGCATTTCTGAAGTGAAATATAAAAAACTTGACAATATAAACGGGCCAGTATTTTCTACTCTCAAGTCAGATTTATTTACGATTCAATATGAGAATGGCAGTAAAGACGACTTTAGTAATATTAATAAAATTGAATTAAACAAATCTGATGGAAGTGGATATATCCAAGGTCATGATGACGCTGTAAAATATTATAAAGGCTATAAATTAGCAGGAACAGGTGTTTTAATTACAACGGCGATACCTTTTTATGGAATTTTCTTAGGTATTGTACCAGCAGCTTTGTGTTCTTCGGCTGATCCATTGGTTGAAAATTTAGACTGCCCCGATTTGAATTTAATGAAAAATGAACAATACGCAAAAGGGTATAAAATTGAAGCAAAACACATTAAAAGAAAAAAAATGCTTAAAAATTATTTATCTGGATATGCAATTCAAGCAGGTGTATTGGTGCTAATTTTGAATTCTTTGAGACGACATTAAAAATTTATAGGCAATTCACAATTATTTATAAGGAATCTAAATTCATGCTTGTCATTTCAAAATGCTAAAATATAATTGATGACTTTTTCTAGGGATTAAGTTGAAAAATACAAGAAAACACCTCCCACTATTTAAGGCAGGTCATTGATTTACATGTAGCGAGACTTGGATTTGAACTGGGTTCCGCCGAAGGCGGATAGGAAGATTTTTTAAAAAAATAAAGGCGTTGATTTGTAATTATTTATGTTTTGGTAAAACCGAAATTAACCGATTTGAACCGATTTCAGGGTTGTTTTCCTCAAGCAGGGATATTTAGATTATCATTATTTTATGGAATCATTTGCTACATAGATAAATCACAATCCTTAATTTAATTTATTTTGGATTCCAATCTGATTTATCTTTTTCAGTAAACTGCTTATATGGGGTTGAAAAAAAATGGTCTATATTTTTTACAAACTCATTTTTATAGATCCATGCAATCAAGTGTCCAGATGAAGGTTGAATATATAAATAAGATTTTTTAATATTTTCAAATATTTGTACAGAATGACTTGGCTTAATTATATCATAGTCACCTGAGATGATCATAGTCGGCGCTTGAATTTTATGCAAATCTTCAAATGTCATATAATTATATTCTCTTTTTATATTTTTTAATTTTATTTTATCATCTTCTGTTTTAATTTGAATATTATTGAGACTATCTAATAAATTTTTATGATGCTGGTTCCAATACTCACCAATTGTTTCAGCACTAGATGTCAAGGTAGCTCCATCAATAGCAGCTTTTTTAACTTGATTTGGGTATTTCGAAGCAAGCCATAAAGCAGAATTAGCACCAGAACTTATACCTAAAATATTAATACTATTTAGATTCATTTTAATCAACAATTCATTTATGTCATCTGCAATCATTTCGTCTGACAAGGAATCGCCTTTATCAATACTTTTTCCATAACTCCTACAATCAACAGCTATAACCTTGTATTTTTTTTGAAAATCGTAGATTATTGGACTATTATTTCTTATGGAATTCCCGTTGCCATGTATTAACAATAAAGGCTCGCCTTGTCCATAAACTTCTACATACATTTTAATACCTCTAATATCATAGTATTTCCCAACACTATCATTTTGCCCATACTTTACGGTTTTAAAAAAAAGTTGATAAGATTTAAATATAGAATCTATATTAGCCTGAGCTATTAAAACATTGGATGATGTAATTAAAGACAATAGAACTATAAGCGAATAAATTTTGATAATTTTTTTCATTTATATATTTTTTATACTATCGTAAGCTAACCTATTAGACCCATTAAAAGAGTAATACTTTTAGATCAACACCTCCCGCAGAAACTAAAAAGGACCAATGATTTAAAACAAGTCCTTAACTTATAGTATAGCAAGATCTAGAAGTCATAAGATTTAGAGGAATAATTCATGAAATTCCCCCCCCAATTTTATATAAACCAGTATTTATTGTTCCGAACCAAATATTTCTGCCTATTGCTAATTTACTGTTAGCTGCTTTATTCTTATTTTATTCTATTGTATTTTCTTAATAGGTCAATGACTAAATTATGTGGAAGACCATAGGCTTTATTTCCGTTAATACCTTCCATTGTTTCTGCTGCAATCATTGCATTGATGATTGCTTCCTCTACAGCCTGAACAGTTGCCTCAAATAATGGATTGATTAAATCATTTGGCATCCCATCTAATTTTGTAAATTCTTTCCTTTGAAACGCAGTTGGGTTTGCAGTAGAAAATGTAATGAAAATATCACCTGAGCCATTACTGCCAAATCCACCAACTATCCCTATACCCAATGGAACTCTGGCAGCAATTCTTTTTAATTGATGAGGTAATAATGGTGCATCAGTTGCAACCACAACAATTATTGAACCGCTTCCCTCATCTCTATATGCTGGCGGTGCTTTAATTTCATAGTTCATTGTATCTTTTAATTCTTTGCCAATGGGAACACCTGCAATTGTCAGATTTCTTTTGGATCCAAAATTTGATTGCACCAACACACCAACAGTATAATTTGAATCTTTAATTCTTACAACTCGGGAAGATGTTCCTGTGCCACCCTTAAAACCAAGACACATCATCCCTGTACCACCTCCAACATTCCCTTCTTTTATATAGCCTGTTTTTGCACCATCCAAAGCTTCATATGCATTACTTTCTTTTACATGAAACCCATAAATATCATTCATGTCCCCATCATAGGTTTCTGCTACTACAGGGTAAGTATACCAATAATCCTCTTTATACCAATTGCTTTTTACAAACCACTTTAAAACAGCATCTCTAACAACACCCACACTATTGGTATTAGTAATCATTATAGGCGTTTCCAAAAATCCTGATTCTGTTATCCAGGTTGTTCCTGTCATTTCCCCATTTCCATTTAACGAATACCAATTCGCAAAAACAGGGTTATTATTTCTGCCTCTTGGTAAAATTGCAGTAACTCCCGTTCTAACGGGTCCTTTTCCTCTAATGTTTTTACCTTGTCCTGAAATAATAGTGCTATATCCAACTTCTACACCTTTCACGTCTGTTATTGCATTAAACTTGCCTGTTATACCATTAAAAGGAATACCAATATCTCTTGCTCTTGGTTTTTGTGCACAAACGGACAATTGAATTAGTAGAAGTAAGCAAATTAATTGTAGATATTTCATAATTGTCGATTGTTAAATAGAGTTTAAAAAATAGCAGCTAGTATCTTTCATCAGTACAATATAGGCTTTTAGTTGTGTAAAAATTTATTAATAAATAATGGTGTTTTTACCCTTTGTCTGTAAACAAAATTTAAAATATTAATCAAATTCAAAATGGTTATTAAAAGTCTTCTTTTTCTCACGCAAAAACAACAAAGTACCCACGATTTAACGCAGGTCCTTGATTTTCAAGTAGCGAGAAGGAGATTTGAATCGGGTCCGCCGATGGCGGATATGAATTCTGAAGCATCAGTTTATATTTAAACCATTCTTACTAAATTGCAGTATGAATTTTAGAAACTTCAAAATGATTGGTTACGTTGTTTATGGACGTGGCGCATTCAACCAATTAGATGAAATACTACAACCCCAAAGAAAAGGCACTTCACCAATGGTATTTTTGGTGGATCACTTTTTTGAAGGAAAAGAGTTGGCTAATAGAGTTCCAGCAAGAGGAAGAGACCAAATTATTTACGTAGATGTTACCAATGAGCCTAAAACCAGCTATGTAGACAGTATCGCCCAACGACTTAAGGACCAATTCGGAACGGTGAGTGGTATAGTAGGAATAGGAGGAGGCTCTGCCTTGGATCTCGCGAAGGCAGTATCGCTAATGATGAATAATCCTGGTAGTAGTGCAGATTATCAGGGATGGGATTTAGTAAAAAATCCAGGTGTATATAAAGTAGGAATACCAACCTTAAGTGGAACGGGTGCAGAGGTAAGTAGAACAACGGTACTTACTGGCCCAACAAAAAAGCTGGGCATGAACTCTGATTTTACTCCTTTTGATCAGATTGTGCTTGATCCCCAACTTACTAGTAACGCACCAGCTAATCAACGTTTTTATACTGGGATGGACTGTTATATACATTGTATAGAAAGCCTTGCCGGTACTTATCTGAATGAATTCAGTAAAAGTTATGGAGAAAAAGCGCTAGAGCTTTGTAGGGAAGTCTATGTAAATAAACATAGTTGGGATGATGAAAGTGATGACAAGTTAATGATGGCTTCTTATGCAGGGGGAATGAGTATTGCTTATTCTCAAGTTGGGGTAGCCCATGCCGTTAGTTATGGAATAAGTTATTTATTGGGTACAAAACACGGAATTGGTAATTGTATTGTATTTGATCATTTAGAAGAATTTTATCCAGAAGGGGTAAAGGAGTTTAAGAAAATGGTAGAGATCCATCAGATTGATATTCCTAAAAATATTTGTGCCAACCTTACGGATGAGCAATTTAATAAAATGATTGATGTGTCTTTGGGTATGAAACCACTTTGGGAAAATGCCTTGGGTAAAGACTGGGAAAAACAAATGAACCGAGATCGTTTAAGAAAATTATACGAGCGATTTTAATCGATTGAGTAAAAAGCCGATATATTTTGTATCGGCTTTTTATTTTTATAAAGAAATTAATTTTCGAAACAGGGTGCATATTTAGTTTATTGAAAAATAGCCGATAACTGGTTTTTAACCCTATCAAAAAACAAAAGCCTACCTTTGAATTCTACTCCACTATAAACATACGGCAGGTTGTAAGCCGATGTGGTAAAAAATTTCCGCTGATTCAGAAAATGCAACGTCTTTGCCAGCCTTTATAAAATTAAACCATTCAATGGCATTTAAAAATTTAGAATTAATTGAACCTATCCTTAAGGCATTGGCCGAAGAAGGATACACTACCCCCACTCCTATTCAGCAACAATCTATTCCACTGGTATTAGAAAGAAAAGATTTGTTAGGTTGTGCTCAAACAGGAACAGGAAAAACAGCTGCTTTTGCGATTCCTATTTTGCAGATACTTCATCAAGACAAAGAGAATGAACGTGGACGAAAACAAATTAAAGCACTTATATTAACCCCTACGCGCGAGCTTGCCATTCAAATAGATGAAAGTTTTGCAGCGTATGGAAAATATACAGGGCTTTCACATGCTGTAATATTTGGAGGAGTATCTCAACTTCACCAAACAAATCAGTTAAAAAACGGAGTCGACATTTTGGTGGCAACACCAGGCAGATTATTAGATTTAATGAGTCAAGGATTTATCGGATTGCAACATTTAAAAATATTTGTATTAGATGAAGCGGATCGTATGCTCGACATGGGTTTTATTCACGATGTAAAAAGAGTGATAATAAAATTACCAGTAAAAAGACAAACACTTTTCTTTTCGGCAACCATGCCGCCAGAGATTCAAACCCTTGCGAATGTATTGCTGACCCATCCATCAAAAGTAGAAGTAACCCCCGTGTCTTCTACAGTTGATGCAATAGACCAAAGTTTATTTTTTGTAGACAAAAACAATAAGCCAGGCCTATTATTATACCTTTTGAAAGATGAAAAAATTCTTACGGCACTTGTTTTTACCAGAACCAAACATGGTGCAGATAAGGTAGTAAAAATACTCCATAAAGAAAATATCACTGCGGCAGCCATCCACGGTAATAAATCGCAAAATGCACGTCAAAATGCACTACTTAATTTCAAAAATGGAAATCTAAGAGTATTGGTTGCTACCGATATTGCAGCAAGGGGAATTGATATAGATGAGCTTTCTCATGTAATCAACTTCGAATTACCCAATGTACCAGAAACCTATGTTCATCGGATAGGAAGAACCGGTAGAGCGGGTAATACGGGAATTGCTTTTTCTTTTTGTGATCATGACGAACGAACTGAACTAAAAGATATACAGAAGTTGATAGGGAAAAATATTCCAGTGGTAGACAGCCACCCTTATCCATTAAGTGCTGCATCTTTTGCTTCGCCGGCAAGTTCTCCCCACAAACCTCCCTTCAAAAAAAGTGGAAATAATTTCAATTCTTCCGATAGAGGAAGAAGAAGAGGACCAGGGCCGCAAAAATCGAATAACAGATAAAACGAGTTTAAAAAATCCAATAAAATATTTTATTATTCAATAAACCGAAGTATTAACTTCGGTTTTTTAATGTAGATCATAATTTCCAGGAGGACTTCATTTTTTTAAAACGCTTAAAAATGCAAACCCGTAATTATTTCTCTTATTTATTGAATCCACTAGAACTTCTGCGGACAAAAAAAATATTACAGGTAAATCCAACTGCAATATCTACAAGGAAAGAGCCGGAAGCAGTTAAGCTTTTTGTGTATGATTTCGATGCTCAAGATTTAGAAGCGAAAGAATTACCAACGGTGCCTTCTTGTTTTTCTTATTTCAATTCACCTTCCACCACTTGGTTAAATATAGATGGATTGAGAAAGACAGACGTAGAGGAAATTTGTAATAAATATGGTATTCATTATTTGATAGCAGAAGATATTTTAAGTGTGGGCCATCGACCAAAAATGGACGAGATTGATGGCTTGTTATTTTGCTTGCTCAACATGCTTTATTTTAATGAAAAAGATTCCACCGTTGAAATAGAGCAAATCAGTATTGTACTTGGTAAAAACTTTGTAATTAGTTTTCAGGAAGACGGAATAAGAGATGTTTTCACCCCGCTAAGAGAAAAATTAAAAATTGCCGGAAGTAAGGTCCGACATAATAATGCAGATTATCTATTTTATTGTTTGCTTGATTTGATAGTTGATAATTATTATGGTGTAATGGAAAAGTTAGGCGATAAAATTGAAATTTTAGAAGAAGACATCGTTAGAAATTCAAATAAGCGAACATTGGCCAGAATTAATATGTTGCGCAAGGAAATGATTATTCTCAAACGTAGTGTTGCACCAGTTCGCGAATTAATAAATGGAATATTAAGAAGCGAAAGCGAGCTAATTGAGGAGAGGACTGAAAAATATTTTAAGGATGTTTATGATCATATTGTACAAGCCAATGACCTTGCAGAAAACTATCGGGATATGATGATGAACTTACATGATCTTTATCTGAGTAATGTAAATATAAAAATGAATGAGGTGATGAAGGTGATGGCTATTGTTACCTGTTTATTGGCTCCAGCTACTGTGATTGGCGGAATCTTTGGAATGAATTTTGAATCGATTCCTTTGCTGCACGATAAGTGGGGATTTTTTATTTCGGTTGCCCTAATGTTACTTATTCCTCTTTTAATGCTTAGAATGTTTAAAAAGCAGGGCTGGTTTTAATACAAACTGAGTCTATGGCATTGATAGCATTCTCGAGCCTTTGTTGATAATTACCGCTAATATTTACCCAGGGGGTAGATTGATTAATAAGCAGGTCCTTATAATGATGGTACAATTTTTCTCGAATTTCTAAATCAGGATATTCCCTTAACTCATCCTTTACCCAAGGTAAATCTACATCGCAAAGCAAATAGAGATCATAGCTGTTTTCTACAATTTGATTCAATATCCATGGATGACATTTTTCAAAAACAAATTCACACCACACTTTTAATACATACATATTAGTATCTAACAAAATAATTTGAGAAGATGAATTTGATGCACTGATGTTGGTAGTTTTATTTTCCACTAATTCAATAGCAGCATTTTCCAAAGCGAATTGCCCTTTAGCAATTTCTAGTAAATCATCATAGCTGTATTCAGTACCGTTGGTAAGTAAATATTCACGTGCATACTCTTTCACCCATTCAGTGTTATAATGATTGGCTAATTGTTCACACAAACTGCTTTTACCAGTGCTTTCTGGCCCTATGACAACTACTTTAATAATCATATATTTTCATTCATTTTCCAGGAAGGCCTTGCCTTAATTATTTTTTTATAAATAGCACACTGTTCGTGGTGAGCCCCCGGCAAATAGCCTGTGCTTAATAAAAACTCATTGACTATTTCACCTCCAGTAAAACGGAATGTTTTTTTAAAAAGTAAAGTCCATTCATTTCTGCTTTTGGGATGATGCAGATCGAGCCATTTTTTGAAAGACCCATATTCATTTTGAAGTGCGACAATAGACTTTGCATTTTCAATTGCCGCATTCACTTTTAATCTATTCCGAATAATGCCCGTATCGTTTAATAAACGCTCAACATCTTTCTCTTGATATCCAGCCACTTTTTTGATATTAAAATTATGATAAGCTTTTCTGAAATTTTCTTGTTTTTTTAAGATTGTGGTCCAGCTAAGTCCAGCTTGATTGATTTCTAATATTAACCGACAAAACAATTCATTGTCATCATGAATTGGAAATCCATACTGCTCATCATGGTATAATTTATTAATGTTCAGATCATCCTGCTTCATCCGAAAAATCGCTTCACAGTAACTCATTTTTACGATTTGATTTTATTGAATTTTCCATATCGGTTTATCCATTCCATCAGTCCAAAAACCGCCATGATCAACAGAATGAGATAATACACACTTGTAAACACATAGTGTTTTACAAAGTACAAAGGAATAGATGCAATATTGGTAACAATCCACCAATACCAACTTTCAATTTTTTTCCTTGTCATCAACCACATTGCAGTGAAAGCAGAAGCGCTTGCAAAAGCATCTGCCCATGGAATTGCTTCCGGTGCAAAATTAGTTTTCAAATAGGCCAATGCTGAATAGATGAGTAAATAAAATACGGAAAAAAATATCAATTGTTCTTTCCATTCTTTTTTATTGCTAGCGCTTATTTGTAAAACAATATTTTTATTATCGTCTTTTTTCGACCATCCTATCCAACCATAAATACTCATTATCGTATAATAAAAGTTAACGCTTGCCTCGCCAAGCAGGCCACCTTTAAAACTAAGATAAATATAAAATAGCGTGTTGATTAAACCGGATGGGTAAACCCATATATTTTCTTTTTTTGAAAACCACACACTAATTATTCCAGCAAAAACAGCAATATACTCAAGCCATCCTGTCTTTTGAATGTCGGCAATAAATTGTTGAATAATTTCCTCTAAGTTCAAAATTTACTATTTAATATCTCGGTAACGATGGTCGAAGTTAAATCATTCTTCGGGTTGTTGTAAGTGTTACCAATAATTGAAAATACATTTAGCAATAATTTTTGAGCAGCTTAAAAATAGAAATGTATATTTATAAAAACATTTACTTGTCAGAATAAAAAATGTAGGATGTTAAAAAAAGTTAGTCTTTTCTTACTTATTATTTTGTATGTCAGTGGGGGCATCAACCATTTTGTTCACCCCGAGGCATATTTACTTATCATACCCAATTACCTGCCTTTTCCGACGGTGATAAATATAGTAAGCGGGGTACTCGAAATTATATTGGGGGGTATGCTGGTATTTTCTAAGACAAGGACATTGGCGGCCTATGGCATAATGATATTGTTGGTGCTTTTTATTCCTACCCATATTTATATGATTCAAAAGGGAGGGTGTATGAGTGAGGCAATTTGCATACCCAATTGGGCGGCATGGATTCGCTTATTTCCCCTGCAATTTCTATTAATCGCTTGGGCTTGGTGGCACAGAAAATAATTTTGCAGGTGCATAAAAAAAGCACTCCTAGAATAGGAATGCTTTCAATGTTTTATCTGGCTAATACTTTATTCAGCTTCTGCTACCACTTCTTTTACTTCGGGAATCATTCTTTTCATCATTCCTTCAATACCCGCTTTGAGGGTAATCATTGAAGAAGGACAACCGCTACAGCTTCCTTGTAACATTAAATTAACTCTACCCTCTTCGTAGCTTTTAAACTGTATAGCACCACCATCCATTTCTACCGCCGGCTTTACATAATTTTCTAATAACTCTTTAATACGTTTTACCACATCATCGTCATCTGCACTTACTTCATTGCTGCTTTCCTGCTTCATCGTTGCAACAGCTTCATCATTCACCACTGCTTTACCTTCTTCTAGGTACTCTTTTAAAAATAATTTGATGGTAGGAATCACATCCTGCCAATCATCAGTGGACGTAGTTTTGGTGAGGGTAATAAAATTACTAGCAATAAAAACAGATTTGATAAAAGGAAATGTAAATAACTCCTGCGCCAATGGAGAAGGGCTTGCACTGGTTTCATCCTGAAAGTCGATGCTCTTACCTGGATACAGTAATTTGTTGGCAACAAACTTCATTGTCTCCGGATTAGGAGTCATCTCCGTGTAAATACTTATCACCGGATTACCTGTCTTTATCATATTAGTACATTTAATAAATTCAATACAAAGGTAACTACAAAGGAATATCTATTGTTTTTGGTCACCCTTTAGTTGATAATAATTTCTAAATTCGAAAATTGATGAATACTTTTTAGCCGTTGGTCGATCATTAACTGAAACTGACCCTTATTCTAGTATTCTTAATTTAGCGTAATTGAGCATAATCTTTTTTTCACCATTTAGCTCAAATAACACGGTTGCAATAGGATTGTGTGCAGCGCCTTCCATTTTTAAGACTTCGCCAAATCCGAATTTTTGATGTTCCACTTTTTGTCCAGCTTGTAAATTGCTGGTATCACTTGGCATAAAGTCTGCTGATGGCGTATGCTCTTTAGCAGCAGGTTTAGCAGGAATCAAATAGGCCGGCCTTGATTTTTCCTCTTTTTTAGCAGCAGGCGGCGGAGATTTATAGCTGCTGCCGCCAGAACCGTTTCTGTCAAATGCACTACCACCCCAATTATTGCTGTGCCCTCCTTGATTTCGAATGCCCCCACCCGCAAAACTCTTATCAATATATTCAGCTGGCATCTCGTCTATAAAACGACTTGGTTCATTTTGCTGCAACTGCCCAAAACGGTAACGGGCATTGGCATAGGTTAACCAAAGTTTTTTCTTGGCCCTGGTAATAGCTACATAAAATAATCTTCTTTCTTCTTCCAATTCTTCGCGGGTATTAATGCTCATCCCACTTGGAAATAATGTTTCTTCTAACCCACCCACAAAAACGCAGCTGAACTCAAGTCCTTTTGAAGCGTGTATGGTCATTAATTTAACGCTGTCAGCATCTTCTTTTTCATTGTCAGCATCGGTCAGCAAAGTGATTTGTTGTAAATAGCTTCCTAAGCTCTTATCGCCCACCTCACCATCTTCCTCATTCATTGGGGTTTCAATAAACTCTTTGATCGAGTTTAGCAATTCTTGAACGTTCTCATATCTTGCAAGCCCTTCGGTAGTTTTATCATTGAAAAGCTCTTTTACAATTTGTGTGCTTTTACCAACAATGACAGCTAAGTCGTAAGCATTTTTTTTGTCAAGTTCACTTTGAAACATTTTTATCATCATCACAAAATCACTGATCGCTTCTAGTGTGCCGGATTTAAATCCATAAGAACGAGCATTTTCAAGCACTTGCCATAAAGTGATGTTGTTTTCATTAGCGGAAAGTACAGCTCTATCCATACTAGTTTTTCCGATTCCCCTAGTGGGGTAATTAATAATCCGCTTCAAGGATTCTTCATCATTAGGGTTTACTACCAATCGCAGATAGGCTACATAATCTTTTATTTCTTTCCGCTGATAAAAAGAAAGGCCGCCATAAATACGGTAAGCGATATTCATACGGCGTAGACTTTCTTCATAACTTCTACTCTGGGCATTGGTACGATATAAAATAGCAAACTCATGATTGAAAAAATGATTGCGCAATTTTTCTTCCTGAATAGTGTCTGCTACGTACTTACCCTCCTCATTATCAGTAGCGGTTCTAACCAATTTTATTTTATCACCCTCTCCTTTATCAGTCCAAAGTTGTTTAGGCAATTGATTTTTGTTGTTGCCAATAATTTCGTTGGCAACACTTAAAATACTTTTAGTGCTTCGATAGTTCTGTTCAAGCTTTACTACTTTTACCTCATCATAATCTTTTTCAAACTGAAGAATATTTTCAATGGTAGCACCACGAAAGCTGTAAATACTTTGAGCGTCATCACCTACTACACAAATGTTTTCGTGCATTGCACCTAGCAATTTGATGATCTCGTATTGCGAGGTATTCGTATCTTGATACTCATCAATTAGAATGTATTTAAATTTTCGTTGGTATTTGCTGAGCGCATCGGGATGATTCTTAAGTAGGAGATACATTTTAAAAAGCAGGTCATCAAAATCCATAGCACCGTTCTTAAAACAACGTTTGTTATAAGCATCATATATTTTTCCAATCATCGGTCGATTGGCTCTTGAATCCTCCTGTTGAGTACCCCAATCATTCTGATATTCGTCTGGACCAACCAGACTATTTTTTGCGGAAGATATTCTATTGTAAACGGTGTTAGGTTTATAATGTTTATCATCCAAATCCATTTCCTTGATTACTGTTTTAAGTACAGACTTGGCATCATCCGTGTCATAAATAGTAAAGTTGTTGGGGTAGCCAATTTTATTGGCTTCACCACGTAAAATTCTTGCAAATACACTGTGAAAAGTTCCGATGTATAGGTTCCGAGCTTCTGCATTACCCAGCGTACGCTCAATTCGTTCTTTCATTTCCTTGGCTGCCTTGTTGGTAAAGGTGAGTGCTAGAATATGAAAGGCATCTACTTGGTGAAACCCCATTAGGTGAGCAATTCGTGTGGTGAGCACTTTCGTTTTGCCGCTACCAGCTCCAGCAATAATCATTATTGGCCCATCCTTATGTAATACAGCTTCTCGCTGTGGCTCGTTCAGTTCATCTAAATAATTCGCCATTCTTCAAAGGTACGAATAGCTTTATTGGAGTGGAATGATGTGGGGAAATATTTATCGCTTTTTTATTTTTAAATAATGAAAATTATGAATATTGGCGGTATCGATTTTATTTTATGATGAACTTCTTTCAATTAATAATTAAAAACCAGTAAACAATTATATATTAGCAGTAGCTGGAGATAGCTTTTGGTTGGAGTAATAATAAGGGCCTTCAAAAATCAGTTGCAAGAGATTTTATCTCCACAGGGTTTTTATTTATAAATAATTTTATCCAAACAGTTTTCTGTTGGGATGTATATTTAATTGTTGCTATTATGAAAAAAATTTTTACTATTCAGAAAAAAAGCCAACCGATATTTATTATTTTATTTGCAGCCTTGTTGTTTTCAAGCTGTAATCAATCGGCCAAAGACCTGCGTATAAAGCGAATGGACTCTGCCGCTGTTATAGGATTGGCAAGGGCTATAGAGTCACAAGTAAAGCCGGAGTTGGCGGAAGGGTTGTCGTTGAAATTGTGGGGTGTTGATTCATTGATTATTTCTCCCATTGCAATTGATATAGATGATTCTGGAAAATTATATTATACCACTACTGGTCGTCAAATAAATTCAGAATTTGATATTCGAGCACATCAGGATTGGGAAATAGGCTCCATTCAACTGCAAACGATTGATGACAAGAGAGCCTTTTTGCATAAAACATTGTCTACGGAAAATAGTGATAAAAATAAGTGGCTGAAGGATATGAATAAAGATAGCTCTCATGATTGGAGAGACATGCTGGTAGAAAAAGAAAAAGTATATCGGGTGGAAGATATAAATGGCGATGGTCTTGCCGATAAGTCTCAGTTAGTAGTGGATGATTTTCATGATGAGGTAACCGATGTAGCCGGCGGTGTATTAATTAATGGCAAGGATCTTTATGTTGGGGTAGCGCCTGATTTATGGAGAATGAAAGATAGTAATGGTGATGGGATAGCAGATGAAAAAACGTCCATTTCAAGTGGTTATGGAGTTCATATAGGATTTGGTGGACATGGAATGTCGGGAGTAGAGATGGGCCCAGACGGCCGTATTTATTGGCAGATTGGTGATATTGGCTTTAATGGAAAAGACAAGACAGGAAAAAAATGGGAGTATCCAAATAGTGGAGTTATTGCTAGAGCTAATCCCGATGGAAGCGATTTTGAAATTTTTGCCGCTGGACTTCGCAATACCCATGAGTTTGCATTTGATCAGTATGCCAATTTGATTAGCGAAGACAATGATGGTGATCACGCAGGTGAAAAAGAAAGGTTGGTATATATTGTTAATGGTTCAGATGCTGGTTGGAGAAGCAATTGGCAATATGGAAAATATAGAGACAAGGACAACAACGGGTATAAAGTATGGATGGATGAAAAAATGTGGATGCCTCGATTTGAAGGACAAGCTGCTTATATAACTCCTTGCATTAATAATTTTGAAAGCGGTCCTGCTGGGGTGGTGTATAATCCTGGAACAGCATTATCACCTGCTTATAACAATACTTTTTTTGTAGCAAAATTTGTTGGTAATCCTGCTAAATCTGGTGTTTATTCATTCAAATTAAATCCGCATGGTGCAAGTTTTGAATTGGGTGAAAATAAGATGGTGGTAGGAGGTATTCTACCCACCGGTCTTGATTTCGGACCAGATGGCGCACTTTATATAGCTGATTGGATAGATGGATGGGACGCTACTAGTTTTGGGCGAATTTGGAAGATGGACGATATCAAAGGATCTGCAATGGCAGAAAGGGCTCAAACTAAAATGTTATTAGCGGCGAATATAACTAAGTATTCTCTGCAACAATTGAAGGCTTTGTTGATGAATGCAGATATGAGGGTTAGATTAAAAGCTCAATTTGAATTAGTGAATCATGGAGCCGATGGAGCTTCGATATTTGAAAAAGTATTGAGTGAAAATAGCAATCAATTCGCCAAGATTCATTCCATCTGGGGCATTAGTCAACTTGCGCGCAAAGATAAAAAATGGGGAAAGCTTTTATTTCCTTTGCTACAAGATAGGGATACAGAGATTAGGGCCCAAGCAGCTAAATGGATTGGTGACACAAGATTGGTGGATGCGGCTAAATACCTGATACCATTATTAAAGGATTCCAGTAGCAGAGCGCGTTTTTTTGCAGCGGAGGCATTGGGAAGAATTGCTTATGAACCGGCCATAGGATCAATTATTGAAATGTTAAATGATAACAATGATCAAGATGCTTACTTGCGCCATGCAGGAAGTTTAGCATTGGCAAGAATAGGAAAATCAACTCCGCTGGTTGCGTTATCTAAAGATAAATCTCGTGCATTGCGCATTGCAGCAGTGGTAGCCTTAAGAAGAATGGGTAGCTCAGAGATTGCCATTTTCTTAAACGATACAGACGAGTTTGTAGTTACAGAAACCGCGCGCGCTATTAATGACGATCTTTCAATTAAAGAGGCGCTATCTGCTCTAGGAAATATTCTTACTTTAACTAAATTTACTAATGAGGCCTTAATAAGAAGAGCGATCAATGCCAACCTTAGAGTAGGAAATGAGCAAGCGCTCCAGAATTTGATTGATTATTTTTCGAAAGAGAACAATCCAGAAAAAATGAGATCAGAATCAATAGAAACTATTAGCACCTGGTCGAAGCCGTCAGTATTGGACAGGGTAGATGGAAGATATAGAGGAGTTATTTTAAGAGATTCATTGGCATTAAAAAATAAAGTAGGGGCTGCAGTAATTCAGTTATTAAAGAGTAAAGAGGTTGTAGTAAGAGCAAGTGCCATCAAAGCAATTGGTAAAATATCGATAAAGGAGGGGGCAACCACTTTAATGGAAATGCTTAAAAAAGACACTTCTGCCATCGTAAGGGTAGAGGCATTAAAAGCAATTGCTTCTATGCAGGATGCAAGAATAAGCGAAGCTATTAAAATGGCTACAACAGATAAGGATAAAATGGTAAGAGTTGCAGGCATTGGCTTTTTGAAGAAAATGAATATCTCACAAGAGTTAATGGTTTCTTTACTCTCAGAAGTGATTCAAACAAAGACCATCGAAGAAAGACAGGAGTCATTGCAGACCTTAGGAAAATTATCTATAAAAAATACACGTCCGGTTTTTGAATCATTGCTTCATCAGATGGAAACCAATCAACTTCCTCCTGACATTTTACTAGAATTATCGGAGGCGATTGACAGCAGCCGTGCTACTGATTTAATTTCAAGATATAAATCAGCGAGCGGTAAATTATCTAAAGATGCTTTGACGGCGGCCTATGCGGGAGCTTTGTATGGAGGAGATGCAGAAAAAGGAAAGCGACTCTTTTTTAAGGGCGAAGTAACACAGTGTATTAAATGTCATGCATACGATGATAAAGGGGGAAATGCAGGTCCGCGTTTGAATGGTGTAGCAAAAAGACTTTCTAGACAATTGATACTAGAATCTTTAATCAATCCAAGTGCTCGATTGGCTCCAGGTTATGGAGTTGTTAATGTTACTCTTAAAAATGGACAATCAATTGGGGGTATTTTGGAAAGTGAAAATAATAAGAGCATAGTTTTAAAGGCCGGCAACAATCAAAAACAGGTGATTGCTAAAAACGAAATTTCGAAAAGAGAAAATGCAGCTTCTAGTATGATGGAGGTTAAAGATTACCTAACTAAAAAAGAGATAAGAGACCTAGTAGGTTTCTTATCTACCTTGGAAACGGACTAGAAAAAGAGTTGAATCATTAAAAATCAACCTAAGCGATAAAAAATTAACACTTTGTGGTATTGTTTTATTTAACAAACTATCGTCACTTTGAAATATCCAATTTAAAGAAGAATTTGCTTACGACATAATTATATTAAATTTTTGCCCGTTTTTATCCTTTACCCTGAGGTTTTAAAAGAATGGCAACATTCTCATCCTATTTAATACCCTATTCCAGCTTTTTGGAATAGGGTTTTTACATTAAAAAGGGCTTCGCTAAATTTTTTACTAAAAAATACTAAAAAAATTAGTGTTGATAAAAGAAAAGATATATCTTTGTGTCGGAGCTTATTTTTACAATGCATAACTAGATACATCACTTAAAAAAACTAAAACAATGAGTAACGCAGAAAAATTAAAGGCCTTAAAGTTAACAATGGACAAAATCGACAAAGATTTTGGCAAAGGATCGGTAATGATAATGGGCGATAAGCCACATGTGGAGCAAGAGGTGATTTCAACCGGATCACTAGGTTTAGATGTGGCATTAGGAATTGGCGGTTTGCCAAAAGGAAGAGTAATAGAGATTTATGGTCCTGAGAGCAGTGGAAAAACGACGATAGCAACGCATGTAATTGCGGAATCACAAAAAAAGGGAGGCATGTGTGCATTTATAGATGCCGAGCATGCATTTGATAGTGCGTATGCCCAAAAATTAGGGGTTGATATCGACAACCTACTTATCTCTCAACCTGACTATGGTGAGCAGGCCTTAGAAATAGCCGATCGCTTAATTTTATCGGGTGCTGTAGATGTAGTAGTAATTGATTCGGTAGCGGCCTTAGTACCTAAGAGCGAGTTGGAGGGTGAAATGGGAGATAGTAAAATGGGTTTACATGCTAGATTAATGAGTCAGGCACTTCGAAAATTGACTGCTACAATTTCTAAAACTAACTGCTGTTGTATTTTTATTAATCAGTTGAGAGAAAAAATAGGAGTAATGTTTGGTAATCCAGAAACGACTACTGGTGGAAACGCATTGAAATTTTATGCCTCTGTAAGATTGGATATTCGTAGAATGGCACAGATAAAGGACGGAGATGAAGCAATCGGAAACCGCGTAAAAGTTAAAATAGTAAAAAATAAAGTAGCACCACCTTTCCGTCAGGCAGAATTTGACATCATTTTCGGAGAAGGAATTTCCAAAAATGGAGAAATTATTGACATGGGTGTAGAGCTGGGCATTGTTCAAAAAAGCGGTAGCTGGTTTAGTTACGATAGCAATAAATTAGGACAAGGAAGAGATTCCGTTAAACAATTGTTGCTTGACAATCCAGAAATGGCGAAAGAAATTGAGGTGAAAATAAGGGCTAAGATAGCCGAGACAATGGCGGCGGTGTAAGAAATAATTTATTATGGGTTAGTAAATACAAGCCATTCCGAAAGGGATGGCTTTTTTTTATTTTTTATACCATGATTTTAGAAACTTAGCAGATAATTAAAAAATTATTAAATTCACCGTTGACTAAAACTCAATAGCGATTTTTCTTTGTTACAATTCTAAAAAATCAATTTAGTTAGAGGATGTTTTGAAATATTTAAAAGGATTATCAGTTTAAATAAATTAGTAGTTGATACTTTAAAAAGAAGGTTTAGGCAATTTGAAATAATAGTAGTTATAAAGACCCTTGAATAAAAAGTGATAGAAATGTAAAACAATAGCAGTTAAAAAATCAATCCGCCGCGGCTTATGTAAAAAATTTAAAGTAGCGCCGCAATTTAATTTCGCATTAATAGATAGTTAACTCTCAAAAAGTTGTAAGCATCCATTCGGTAATGCCCTCGAATAAAAAGTACTAGAAATTTTAGATATCAGACGTTAAAAAATCAATAAGTTGAGGCGGAGGCACAAACTTTAATGTAAAGCCTTATTTTAATTTCGCATCAATAAAAAGCCGAACCTATGTTAGACGCCCTCGAATAAAAAGTGCTAGAAATTTTAGATATCAGACGTTAAAATATCAAGGCTGTCTGAGCCAGCATGCTCTCTAAATTAACTTACTCTTCCGGCGAGTTCCTTGATTTTAGGCTGACATTTAAAATTTCATCCGCCGCGGCGGATTGATTTTTTTTGTTACTTTTTTTTATCAAGAAAAAAAAGTAAAAGCACTCTATTTCAAAAGAAATCTAAGCCATAAATACCTAACTTTATTTTACTAAAAAAACAAAGAAATTATTAATCATTTGACTGACTATTTAGTAGTTTTTGACCGATTTATTTTGATCAAAAGCTTAACCGAATGTGAGCGGACTAATTTTTGAGATTCGATTATATAAAAAAACCTTTTTATTTCTAAATCATCAAACCAGACTGGTATCTATGAATTTACAATTCAATGAAAATTATATTCTCGAAAATGACAGAGTAATCCTTAGGCCCTTGAATTTCGAGGACCTAGAAAATCTACTTCCCTTTTCACTACACGAACCGCAACTCTGGAACTATTCCTTGATACAAGCAATTGGCAAAGAGGGATTAATTAATTATATCAAACTTGCGATAGAAGCTAAATTATCAGAAAAAGAATATCCATTTATTGTTTTTGATAAACTAAATAATCAATACGTAGGCAGTACAAGGTTTTATGATATTCAGCTAAATAATAAATCTTTACAGATCGGCTATACCTGGTATGGTCAAAGGTTTCAAGGTACAGGGCTAAATAAACATTGCAAGTTCCTGTTATTGACCTTTGCATTTGAAAAACTAGGAATGCAACGAGTTGAATTTAGGGCAGACGCTAAGAATCAAAGAAGCATCTTAGCAATGAAATCTATCGGCTGTAAAGTAGAGGGTATTTTGAGGAGCAATGGAATACGTGCTGACGGAACGAGAAGAGATAGTATTGTATTAAGTATATTAAAATCTGAATGGGAGAACGGTTTAAAAGATTTATTAACTAGTCAACTTATAAAATAGTCTTATATTTTTTCATTTCTATAATTTAAAAAATTTTAGAATTAAATGAACCCATCAATAAACATCGATGAATATATTGATGGTTTTCCAGAGACCACTCAAGCAATTCTAACAACGCTAAGATTGGAAATAAAAAAAGCAGCACCCGATGCTGAAGAGGCTATGAAATACGGCATGCCTACGTTTACTTTAAGTGGCAATTTAGTTCATTTTGCGGCGTACAAAAATCATATTGGATTTTATCCTACCCCCTCTGTAATCATTCATTTCTCATCTCAACTTTCAAATTATGTGACTTCTAAAGGCGCTATTCAGTTTCCTATAGGAAAGCCTATTCCTCTTTTATTAATTAGAAAGATGGTTAAGTTTAGACTTGAACAACAGATGGAAAAAATGCCTAAAAAATAACCTTCAATTGTTAGCATTTTCATAATTGGCATAAAAAAATAAACACAATAGCGCTTAGCTTATCTTTGCAGTATGATTAAAAACACTTTGATAAAGGCAACCGAAGCGGGTGCTAGTGAATTACAGCGATTTTTTAATGGTAGTTTTAAAATCACGAATAAAGAAGGAATTAATAATCCGGTGACAGAGGCAGACCACGCCTCTGAAAAAGCAATTTTTGAAGTAATTAGAAAAGATTTTCCGGATCATTTTATTTTAAGCGAAGAATCTGGCGAAATAAAAATGGATAGCGAATACAAATGGATTATTGATCCTATCGACGGCACGGTAAATTTTGCTAATGGAATTCCTCTTTGCTGTATTAGCATTGGATTGGAACACAATGGAACCATCATTATGGGCGCTGTTTATAATCCAAATATGAATGAATTTTTTTTCGCGGAAAAAGGCAAGGGCGCAACACTCAATAATAAACCTATTCAGGTAGGTAATAAATCAGCAGTGATTGATAGTTGTCTTGCCACAGGATTTCCTTACACGTATGTAAATTCACCCAATGGAGGTTTGGAAGTATTTAACACTTTAATTAGAAGAGGTGTTGCCTTGAGAAGAATTGGAAGCGCAGCATTAGACCTATGCTGGGTTGCAGCTGGTAGATTTGATGGCTTTTATGAACATATTTTACAGGCATGGGATAGTGCAGCAGGATTTTTAATGGTAGAAGAAGCAGGTGGAAAGGTGACCGACTTTAAGGGGAACCATTACTCTGTTTACCAGCCTCAATTACTTGCTACCAATGGTAAAATTCATGACGAAATGCTGGAATTAATTATCAATCCATTAGAATGGGATAGCAAAAGATTTGTAGCAAGCTAGCAAAAAATTATATTTTAATCATCAGTAAACTTTTGTTTAGTAAAGTTTCATTCTTAATTTAAATTATTTTAAAATTATTTTCATCAATGAGTAACGAGCGCACTGAAATATCTTCACTTGGAGAGTTTGGTCTTATAGATCATCTTACACAAAATAACGAAACCAAACTTGCTTCTACTATATTGAGTGTAGGTGATGATGCTGCGGTGATTGATCATTTTGGTAAGCAAACTGTTATCACTACCGATATGCTGGTAGAAGGAATTCATTTTGATTTAATGTATACTCCTCTAAAACATCTTGGATATAAAAGTGTAGTAGTAAATCTGAGTGATATATATGCCATGAACGCGGTGCCAACGCATATTACCTTAAGTATTGCATTTAGTAATCGTTTTAGTCTAGAGGCAATGGATGAGTTTTATGAAGGTGTTTATGCAGCCTGTGAAAAATATGAAGTTGATTTAGTAGGTGGAGATACCACTTCTTCTCAAAAAGGATTTGTCATTTCAATTACAGCAATAGGCGAAGTGGCCCTAGATAAATACGTAAAAAGAAGTACTGCTCAAAAAGGAGATCTATTATGCGTGACTGGTTTTTTAGGAGGTGCATTTTTAGGGCTTACTATTTTAGAAAGGGAAAAAAGAATTTTTGCAGAGACAGGCTCTCAGCCCGACCTAGAAGATCAAGCGTTTATAGTAGGTAAACTCTTGAAGCCTGAAGCAAGAAAAGATATCATCGAATTTTTTGCAGCAAGTGAAATTACGCCTACTTCTATGATTGATGTAAGCGATGGACTTAGCAGTGAAACACTTCATATTTGTAAGCAAAGCAATCTTGGC
>CAMBTV010000024.1 GCA_945870835.1 Chitinophaga pinensis | reverse complement strand
CTAAAAACTCTATACTTTCTTCATTTAGATGCAATACAATATCGGTACCTCTTCCTTCTTTATCAACGTCTTCAAGCAAATATTCAGGACTACCATCACACTCCCATCTAACGGCTTTTGCACCTTCCTTGAAAGAACGAGAAATTACTTCCACTTTCTCACTCACCATAAAAGATGAATAAAAACCCAATCCAAAATGTCCAATTATATTATTTTCATTTTGTCCCTTGTATTTGTCCAAAAACTCTTCTGCTCCACTAAAAGCTACTTGGTTAAGATATTTATCAACCTCCTCTTCTGTCATACCAATTCCCTTATCAGAAATGGTAACTGTCTTTTTATCCTTGTCAATACTTATTGAAATACCTATTTCTCCAATCTCCCCTTTAGCTTCTCCCAAAGATGACAATGTTTTCAATTTTTGAGTAGCATCCACTGCATTACTCACTAATTCCCTAACAAAAATATCATGTTCATTGTATAGGAATTTTTTAATGATGGGAAAGATATTTTCTGTTTGAACCCGAATATTTCCTTTTTGCATATAACTTTTTTTGACTACTAAGCAAACAAAATACCAAAATAGTATAACTGACAGCTTGACACTTTTTTTAAGCCACTGAAAATGAAAAAAGTAAAGGGAGTTTTAACTATACTCATCAATCCAATATTTTAAATCGTCCTTTAGCGAATCTCAGTAGGGAACATTACTAAAGTTTTATTTATAATTCAAATAGCTTGACTTGAATACAAGGCTTTTAATCGATTGTAAGTCAGATACAGGCTATTTTTGATCTGTTCATTCAAGTGATTGGAACAAAAATTGATTGGTATTATTTACCTTCGCAGAACTATGACGGAAAAAATTATCATCCTCGATTTTGGATCTCAATACACTCAGTTAATCGCAAGGGTTGTAAGAGAAGCAAATGTTTATTGCGAAATAACTCCTTTTCACAAAGAAATTATTTACAGCCCTGAACTAAAAGGAGTCATTCTTTCTGGATCCCCTTTTTCGGTAAATGAACCGAATGCCCCTATTGTAGACATTGAAAAAATTGCAGAGAAAGTCCCAGTTTTGGGTGTATGCTATGGAGCACAATTAACTGCAAAATTATTGGGTGGAAGGGTTGATAAAAGCGAGAAGAGAGAATACGGAAGAGCGAAATTGGAAAAAATAAAAGACGATATTTTATTAAAAGATGTCACTTCCTTTTCTCAGGTCTGGATGAGTCATAGTGATACCATCAAAGAATTGCCCAATGGATTTGAAATATTAGGAACCACCGAAAGCATACCTGTTGCTGCTTTTAAGCGTTCTAATGAAAATTTATTTCCGCTCTATGGTCTTCAATTTCATCCAGAGGTGTATCATTCTACAGAAGGGAAAACAATCATCAATAATTTTCTTTTAAAAATATGTAGCTGCTCTCAAGATTGGACACCTGCACATTTTATAAGCGACACGGTTGCTGCATTGAAAAAACAAATTGGTGACAAACGAGTAATAATGGCTTTAAGCGGTGGAGTAGACAGTACCGTTGCTGCTACGCTAATTCACCAAGCATGTGGAGATAATTTATTTGGCATTTTTGTTGACAATGGCGTTTTACGCAAAAATGAATTTGAACAAGTGCTCGAAATGTATGCTCAACTTGGGTTAAACGTAAAAGGAATTAATGCGAAAGAACATTTTTATACCCGCCTTGCTGGAAAAACAGATCCTGAAGAAAAAAGAAAAGTCATAGGAAAAGGCTTTATAGAAATTTTTGATCAGGAAGCCAATCGAATCGAAAATATTGACTTTCTGGGTCAAGGAACTATTTATCCTGACGTAATTGAATCTGCCTCTGTTCATGGCCCTTCGGCTACCATTAAATCGCATCACAATGTTGGAGGCCTTCCTGCAACAATGAAATTATCGCTGGTAGAACCATTGCGGTCCCTTTTCAAAGATGAAGTTCGAAAAGTTGGTTTAGAATTAGGGATACCTCACGATATGCTTTATAGACACCCTTTTCCAGGTCCGGGACTTGGCATCCGAATTTTGGGAGAGGTGACTGAAGAAAAAGTACTTTTACTTCAAGAAGCAGATGCTATTTATACAAATGGGCTAAAAAAATCAAACTTATATTCTAGCATTTGGCAAGCTGGCACGATTTTACTTCCTGTTAAAAGTGTAGGAGTAATGGGTGATGAACGAACTTACGAATTTACAATTGCCCTTAGAGCAGTTACCTCTGTAGATGGTATGACAGCTGATTGGGCACATTTACCCTATGATTTTTTAGCAGATATTTCCAATGAAATAATCAATAACGTTAGAGGTATCAACAGAGTGGTATATGACATCAGCAGCAAACCTCCGGCAACCATTGAATGGGAATAATCCACACCAATAAAAATATTTTGAGGAATGTGAATTGAATCAAAAATTATGAAAAAGATTTTACAATCGCTGGTGCCAATGTTTCTGACAATTTTATTGTCGCAAGCATCCTTTTCACAAAATGCTTCCACCAAAAAAGTAAAAATTTTTCGAGTAGGTATTTTTGCGCCACTCTACCTTGATTCAATTTTTACTACCGATGGAAAATTCAGAAAAAATCTTGAGATCCCTCGCTTTGTAAAGCCTTCCATTGATTTTATAAATGGAGCTAAGATTGCACTGGACTCTCTAGTAATACCCAACCAGTTAGTAAATGCACATATTTTCGATACAAAATCCACGAACCTTTCATTAAATCAACTTATAAAATCAAATAAAATTGATTCTCTTGATTTAATCATTGGCTCAGTAAAAGATTTAGAATTCAAACAGCTAGCTTCCTTTGCATTAACTAAAAATATTCCATTCATATCCACCACCTACCCCAATGATGGAGGTGTTACTGCTAATCCTTTCTTGGTGATTGTTAACTCAACACTAAAATCGCATTGCGAAGCGATTTTTGCAAATGTTTTACAAAACCATGGCAAAGAAAAAATATTATTGGTCAGAAAAAAAGGTCCTCAAGAAGATAAAATAGCTGGCTATTTCAAAGCAATGAATGAAGTAGATCGAAAGCCTTTACTTAATATCCAGACGATTATTTTGGACAGCATATTTACAATACAGAGTTTGCAAAAAAAATTAGACAGCACCCATCAATCTATAATTATTGGTGCTTCTTTGGATGAAAACTTCTCTTCCAAACTAACCACTTCCTGCTTCGACCTTCATTTATATTACCCTATTACTTTAATTGGAATGCCCAATTGGGATGGATTTAAGATCTTTACTAGAAAAGATCTGTACCCAGACTTTCCCGTTTACTTTACCAGTCCTTACTACAATTCAAGATGGGATGACAATAGTAAATTATTGATAGCAGGCTATGGGGGAAAATATAAAGGGAAGCCCTCTGATATGGTTTTTAAAGGCTTTGAGTCCACCCAACGATTCATAAAAGTTTTAACAACTTTTCCGAATGACTTTTTAAGTCATCTCAATGATGGTAATTTTAAAGTATTCTCCGAATACAATTTTCGACCTATTTTTTTAAACAAAGAAAACAAGGTGCCAGATTATTTTGAAAATAAACACCTCTACTTTATTAAAATCCTAAACGGAGTAACCACTAGGGCAATTCAATTTTAAAAGATTTATTTTTACCGAGCTATAAAATATAATTTATTGCTGACTACTTTACGAGGTATTTTATTTGACGAAAATACAATGCAATAAAAACTAGGGGCAAGGCCACCGACATCAGTACACTGCTGACTCCTGTGAATTGATCAGTTCCCAATAGAATAAAATTACCGACAACAGGTAATAATTGACCTCCAACATAAACCCAAAATCCATCTTTTTTAAGCTTGCGCATCCAAACTGCACCTAAAACACACAATGCAATACTCACAAAACCAATAACCATTAATGGAATCATGTTTGCAGCGGTGAGTTCCATTACAGCTTTACCTTTTTCAATGTCTTCAATTTGTTTAGCAGTAAGTTCTGTTCCAGAAGTACTAGCTTTTTCCATAAAGCCCAAAAAAAGCTTATTGAGGAAGGGAGTGAGCACCACAAAAACCAATGATAGTCCAGAACCAATAAAAGTTAGTATAGTTAGGGTATTTATACCAGAAGGTATAACTTGCTTTCCATCACTGTTTAATTGAATAGGATTAGTCTCTTCCATAAATTATATTTTAATTATATGTAAGTTAATAAAATAAAATTCAATACAAAAAAACTTATTGAATTAGTTTAAGATACTTTCTCCTATTGAGTTCCCTTTTTAGTAGACTCAATTCCCTTCCCATCTGACCACTCACAGAACTATTTTCTTGAGCACGTCTCATAAGGTATGGCACCACATCTTTAATTGGACCAAAAGGCAAGTATTTACTTACTGAGTAGCCCGCTTTGGCAAGATTAAAAGTAATGTTATCACTCATGCCGTAAAGTTGAGAAAAATGAACATGAGGATGGTTGGATGTCAAACCATTTTTAGCCAAGAGCTGCGTACTATATAAATTACTTTGCTCATTGTGAGAAGCAACAATGACTGAAATTTTATTAATGTTACGGATCGAAAAATCGATTGCATCGTTAAAATCTCTATCGCAATTTTCTTTATTCACTTGAATGGGAGAAGGGTAATTCATTTGAGCTGCTCGCTTGCGCTCATTTTCCATGTAGGCGCCCCTCACTAATTTAACTCCCAATATAAAACCTTTTTCCACCGCAGCTTCATAGCAATCCTTTAAAAATTTCAGCCGATCGGTTCTGTATAATTGCAAAGTATTATACACCACAATGCTATCTCTATTAAATAAATCCATCATTGAAAAGGTTAATGCGTCCACTGGATCTTGGATCCAAGTTTCTTCTGCATCAATTAGTACGCCTACTTTATTTTCACTTGCCCTTTCACAAATTGAATGAAGTCGATTTTTAACTTTTTCCCATTCTTGTTTTTCTTCATTATTTAAAAGTTCAATTGCTTTTAAATAGCAATTCATTAATGATCCTTCAGAATGATTCATTAAAGTGTCAATTTTTTCTAAAAGCCCAAACCTAGATAGACCAGTTATTTTAATACTGATGAAAGGAATATTATCTTCCTTGGCAGCATAATTGATTACCTTAATAAATTCGCTAGCAGAAGTATCAAATCCATGTTCACCATCATTCCCTCCTTCCACTCCATAATCTAAAATTACTTGTACATTATGAGAATTTAACGTGTTGACCACTGCTGCAGTTTCTTGCAAATTTTGTCCCCCTACAAACTGCTGGAAAATTGTTTTTCGAAGAATTAATTTTACAAAAGGGAGATTCCATTTAATAGCCCATGGTGTTAACTTTAGCCCAAGATTAACTAACCAAGGCTTTCCAATTACTGAAAATAAAAAATGTGCATTTTTTAAATCTGAATTTTTTTTATACTCGAATGCATATTCTGTATTATCAAAAGAAATAGCTGTACTTGTAGACATAAAAAATAATAAAGCACAAAGTTAAGCAAACCTATGACTGACAATACTCAATAATTTAAATTGCCTGGTGATTAAATGGCTGCAAAACAATTTCACTCACCACACCACTAGAAGGTTGCTGACATAAAAACCAAATGGTCTTGGCTGCCTCTAAAGATTGAATCATTTTTTCCCTTTGCACTTTTAAATCAATGGTATCCCAAAATGAAGAGTCTACTCCGCCCAAAAACAAATTCGTGATTCTAATATCGGTTCGCTTAAGCTCTTCTCGGATACTTTGCATCATTCCCACTAAACCGTATTTACTAGCACTGTAGGCAGCAGCTCCTGCCATTGGCACTTTCCCTAATACACCTGGAATATTAATAATAAGTCCCTTTTTAATCTCCTTCATTGTAGGTAAAAATGCCTTGATTAATAAAAAAGGACCATACAAATTATAATGTAATGACTTCATAAAATCTTCCTCAGAAAGCGTTTCCATCGATTTTATAATTCCAATACCAGCAGTATTAATTAGTATATCTATCGAAAGCATTTGTTCAAAATACTTTTCCTTCATTTCATTAACTGCAAAAGGTTGGGAAATATCCATTATAAAAGTCCTTTCAGATGGAACCCCACAATCATTAGCAACCACAGCTAGCTTTTCAGCATTCCGTCCAGTTAAAAATAAACGTGCACCACTACCGGCTAATAATTTAGCTAATTCAGACCCTATACCACCCGTAGCACCTACTAACAGGATATTTTTACCATTCAATGTTTCCATTACTTTAGTTTTTTTTATACTAACAAAATGGTATTCAATTTGTTTAAATTTTGAAATTTTTATACGTTATTTCAACTATATACTTCAGACATTCGGATTACCTTTACTAAAATTTAAAATGATGAACAAAAAGGCTAGTGAATCAATTATTGTGATGACTGAACTTGTTTTACCAAATGATACCAACAGTTTTGGCAACCTAATGGGTGGACGATTAATGTACTGGATGGACATAGCTTCTGCCCTTGCCGCAATGAAGCACAGTGGTGCTCCTGTAGTAACCGCTTCAGTTGATAATATTTCCTTCAAAAACCCTATCAAACTGGGCAATGTGGTTCATATAGAAGCAAAGGTTACTAGGGCATTTACCACCAGTATGGAAGTACACATAAAAGTTTGGGGAGAAAATGTAATTCAACAAAGTAAATATAAAAGCAATGAAGCTTATTTTACATTTGTAGCATTAGATGCTGATAGTAAGCCCCAACCTGTTCACCAAGTAATTGCAGAAACACCTGGTGAGAAGGAACTGTATGAAGGTGCACTTAGAAGAAGGCAGCTAAGATTGGTATTAGGGGGGAAAATGAAGCCAGAAGAAGCGGAGGAATTAAAGGCAATCTTTAAAATAAATATTTAACCGACCCTCAAAAAATCTTAAGCGCCCGTTCGGTTGAGCTTTTGATCAAAATTGATTGATAAAGGACTACTAGATCATCAGTCAAATTATTAATAATTTATTCTTGTTTTTTGTAAGATAAAGTTTGCACTTTAAGTATGAGATTTCTTCTGGAATAGAGTGCTTTTACTTTTTTGCCTTGATGCAAAAAAGTAACAAAAAAAATCAATCCTGCGAATAAAAAGGCTGAAATTTGAAATATCAGCCTAAAATCAAGGAACTCGCGAGTAGAGTTTATTTCTTTAAAGGAAGTGCCCGCTCAGACAGCCTTGATTTTTTAACGGCTGATAATTCAAATTTCTAGCACTTTTTATTCGAGGGAGTCTATTGATTATTCATTTTATTATCTACAGTCAATAATAAAATACTCAAAGAAAAACAGTACGAAACTCTCTTACAGTGTCGGTTACTTTAATAGGCTTTCCTCCGCCGCAGCGGATTGATTTTTTAACGGCTGATAATTCAAATTTCTGGCACTTTTTATTCGAGGGCGTTCAAACTTCAATTATTTTAAAATTCTTGAGCCGATTTTTTGAGAGTCAACTATTTTAGCTGCCTTCAATTAATTTAAATAATTTTAAGAAAATTTTTTAGCTCCCCTCTCTAATCTTTCAAAAAAAATATTCAGATTTGATTTTATAATAATTAAGGATACTTTATTTTAATAAAAAAAGAGAAGGAAAATATCCTTCTCTTTTTTTATTGATTTTTAATTTTTCCTATTTTCCTTTTCCCCATCCAAACCAGTCATTGCCATTGGCAAATAACATTAAAGCTAACAACAACACCATCCCAACAATTTGAGCATATTCTAAAAATTTATCGCTAGGTTTTCTTCCAGTGATCATTTCTATGAGTGTAAAAACTACGTGTCCTCCATCCAAAGCTGGTATCGGTAATAAATTCATAAAGGCAAGAACAATTGATAAGAAGCCAGTGATTCTCCAGAAAGCCTCCCACTGTCCCCACTCTGTAGGAAATATAGAACCCATCGATTTAAATCCACCCAATCCTTTGTAGGCACCTGTTTCAGGATTTAGAATTAATTTAAACTGATCGATATAAAATTTCAATTTTCCTAAAGCCATAGAAATACCCGCTGGAATAGCTTCAAAAAAGCTATATTTTTTCCGCTCCAGCTTAAATACACCTAAGCTATCATATTGATCTAGCGACAATGGAGGAAGTCCTATTTTACCTTCAGCATTAACGTTAGCCACTACACTTACAGCAGTCCCTTTTCTATCTATTTGAAGCGTTACCGATTGGTTCTTTTTAGGAGCTAGTAGGGAAGACATTTCATCATAAAATAATACTGGGACAGAATCAATTGAAATAATTTTATCAAAAGATTGAATCCCTGCTTTTTTTCCATTGGAGGAATCTTTTGAACCATACTCCCCAATATAAGTAGGAATTCGCTGCATCAATAACATTCCAGCTCTGCGTTTACTTTCGACCAAACGCTCAATAAAATTTACAGGAAAATCAATATTACTTGATACCCCGTCTCTTTCAACTGTAATACTTTTTGCCAATAATAATTTGGGTTGAATATCTTCAAAGTATTGAATCGGCGTTCCATCAACAGCAATAATTTTATCACCATTGCGTATTTTTAAATCAAATAAAACGCTGTCCTGAACCCAAATACCATTTTTTACAGATGATGCGGGAACCTTTTGTTCACCCCAAACAAATAATACCATTGCATAAATTAAAAAGGCAAGCAAAACATTTACAACAACTCCCCCTATCATAATAATAAGCCTTTGCCACGCAGGTTTACTCCGGAATTCATAAGATTGAGGAGGCAATTGCATCGCCTCTTTATCCATACTCTCATCAATCATTCCTGATATTTTAACATAACCACCCAAGGGCAACCAACCCACCCCATATTCAGTATCCCCTATTTTCTTTTTAAACAAAGAAAAATAAGGATTAAAAAAAAGATAAAATTTTTCTACTCTACACCCAAACCATTTTGCTGTAATAAAATGACCGAATTCGTGAAGAATAACAAGAATTGACAGAGATAAAATAAGATAAAAAACCTGCATTCCTACATTTCCCCAATTGATTAATAATAATGTCATAATATAGTTTTTCCTTACTAGGAATAATTTAAATTTTATTAAAATTTGAATGATAAAAAATGTCCCTCTGTAATTTAATAGGAACAGGAAAGAACTCACATTTTTATCAGCGAAGCAGCAAAATTACGTGCTTCACCATCGCTTTCAAAATATTCTTCTAGTGAAGGTTTTTCTATAAAAGAAATTTGCTGCATCGTTTTTTCAACTACTGCAGTCATGTCAAGAAAGCCAATACGGTTGTGTAAAAAGGCCCAGACTGCAATTTCATTCGCTGCATTCATTACACAGGGTAAATTACCGCCTTTAAACATTGCCTCTGTTGCCAGTGCTAAATTTCTGAAAGTTTTAACATCTGGCTCATCAAATGTTAGGGAAGGATACTTTCTAAAATCCAATCTTGGGAATTCATTTTTTATGCGCTGAGGAAATGCCATTGCATATTGTATCGGCAATTTCATGTCAGGCAAACCCATTTGTGCCTTTATACTTCCATCCTCAAATTGAATCATACTATGAATAATACTTTGTTGGTGAACCACCACTTGTATTTGATCAGGCCTTAGGTTAAACAACCACTTCGCTTCAATCATTTCAAGCCCCTTATTCATCAAAGTAGAAGAATCAATAGAAATTTTAGCACCCATTTCCCAATTAGGGTGATTAAGTGCATGATCTCTTTTTACATTGACTAAAAAATTAGGTTTTTTACCAATGAAAGGACCACCACTTGCAGTTAAAATAATTTTTTCAATTTCATTTCTCCCCTCACCTACCAAGCATTGAAATATCGCAGAATGTTCACTATCGACCGGAATAATAGGAGCACGATGTTTTATTGCCATGCCCATTACAATATCTCCTGCCACTACCAAGGTTTCCTTATTGGCTAGCCCAATTGCCTTCCCTTTTTCTACCGCCTTTAGTGTAGGCTTTAATCCGGCAAAACCAACAATGCCTGCCAACATCATATCGTAGCTATCAAAATCAGCTACCTCTACTAATGCATTTTCGCCGGAGAAAACTTTGATACCTGAAGAGCTTAGGGCATCTTTAACCAAAAGATATTTTGACTCATCGCCAATAACAACTGCATTGGGATTGAATTCAAGTGCTTGTGAAATTAAACGTTCGTGATTGGACTGGGCAGTCAAAATCTCTACCTCAAAAAGTGTAGGATTTGCTCGAATCACTTCTATTGCTTGCGTACCGATTGAACCTGTAGACCCAAATAATGCAATTTTCTTTTTCTTAATGACTTCGCCCATAGGTTTAAATTTTAATTAAGACCAACACTTTGAACTTCTCATTATTTATAGTCATACCGATATTCAATTTTCATTATTTTCCTATTGCAAATTCTAGAAAAGCGCTACAAAAATAAAAATAATGATAATTACAACACAATCTCCTCTTGTGCAATTTAATGTAATAATTGCTTTAAAGCACTTTCAACTTTACCAAAGTTAAATCTAGACAACACTTTATCCATCATAAGAATTACCTGTTGGTGCTGCAAATTACCGATAGAACCTTCATGGGTATGGCTTGGTGAAGGAGTATAAGAAAAATTACCTTTATCAATATCGTTGCCAATCTGTTTGTAGGCATCTCTAAAAGGAACCCCCTGCAAAACAAGCTTATTTACTTCCTCTACACTAAAAAGAAATTGATACTGTTTATTCAACAACAAGTCCTTTTTTACAACCATATTACTAATCATCAATCCTGTCATTTCTATACAAGACTGTAAATTTTGGAAGGCGGGAATGATGTGCTCTTTTATTAATTGAAGGTCGCGATGGTAACCTGAAGGCAGATTCGTAGTCATCAGCATAATTTCATTGGGCAATGCCTGGATACGATTACAATGAGACCGAATGAGTTCGAAAACATCCGGATTTTTTTTGTGGGGCATAATGCTACTCCCTGTAGTCAATTCTTCCGGGAAACTTATAAAAGAAAAATTTTGATTTAGGTATAAGCAAGCGTCCATACTCAGTTTAGAAAGGCTAGCGGCAATATTTGCAAGTGCCGATGCTACAATTCTTTCAGTTTTTCCTCTTCCCATTTGCGCATAAACAACATTGTAATTCAGGTCATCGAATCCAAGTAAATCAGTGGTCATTTTTCTATTGATAGGAAAAGAAGAACCATAACCAGCAGCAGATCCGAGCGGATTTTTATTCACTACTTCAAAAGCAGCTTGCAAGGTAATCAGATCATCTACTAAGCTTTCAGCATAGGCGCCAAACCAAAGACCAAATGAGGAAGGCATTGCCAACTGTAAATGCGTGTATCCCGGAAGCAAGTCATCCTTGTGCTTTTCACTTTGTTGAATCAATAGATCAAAAAGAGCTTTGGTACTAAGCACCAATTTTTCAATCTCACTTCTCAAAAATAATTTAAGGTCTACTAAAACTTGATCATTTCTACTTCTAGCACTGTGAATTTTTTTCCCAACATCACCTAATTTTTGAGTAAGCATTAATTCAACTTGAGAATGAATATCTTCCACTCCATCATCTAATTTGAAATTTCCTTTTTGAATTAATTGATAAATATTTTTTAATTCAACTTCAAGCCGAGCCAACTCATCTGAAGAAAGTAACCCGATAGAGGCAAGCATTTTAATATGACCTAAAGATCCCAATACATCAAATGGAGCCAAATAAATATCCAATTCACGGTCATTGCCTACGGTAAATTTTTCAACTGATTTTAGGGATTGGATATCTTTTTGCCAGAGTTTCATTTAAAATTTGTTTAAAATAAAGATTGAGGTAAATCGATTTTCAGTACCTCCTTTCGTATTTATAAAATTTGTTCGATTAATTGAATGTAACAATTTATTCCTTCTTCAATTTCTCTAAGATAAATAAATTCATCTGCAGTGTGACTTCTAGCGCTATCTCCAGGTCCCATTTTTAAAGTAGGGAAAGGCATCAAAGCCTTGTCAGAAGTAGTAGGTGAACCATAATAACCCTTTCCTAATTGAATGCCCGCCTTCACCAAAGGATGATTTAAAGCGATTGAAGTTGACTTCATCCTAGTTGACCTTGGTTGAAATGAACTTTTTAGATGTACCTTAAATATCTCCTGAATTTCATCAAAATTGTACAATTCATTTATCCTTGCATCCATAACAAATTTACATTGACCAGGAACTACATTGTGTTGTTTATTATCGGTTTCAATGACGGTAACGGATAGTCGACATTCTCCTAACAAGTCACTTACTTTTTCAAATTTAAAATTTTTGATCCAGTTGATATCTTCCATTGCTTTATACAATGCATTTTCACCTTCCTCTCTTGCGGCATGCCCTGCCCTGCCCTGAGCGATACAGTCTATTACCATCAATCCCCGCTCTGCTACTGCCATTTCCAATTGAGTCGGTTCTCCTACAATACCAAAATCAATTTTACCTAGTTTAGGTAATACCAATTCAATTCCATTCACTCCGCTAATCTCTTCTTCTGCACTTGCTACAAAAACAATATTGTAGGCGGTGTTTTCTTGATGGTAAAAATGAAGAAAGGTAGCAATCAAAGAAACTAGACAACCGCCTGCATCATTACTGCCCAATCCAAAAAGTTTACCCTCTTTTTCTGAAGGAGTAAAAGGGTTTAAAGTATATCCTTTATTAGGTAAAACGGTATCGTGGTGAGAATTTAATAAAATAGTTGGCTTACTGATATTGTAATGCTTGTTTTTAGCATAAATGTTATTTCCTACCCTTTGATATTGAACCCCTTGTTGTTCAAAAAAAGAAGAAATTATATTCGCGGTATCCTGCTCTTCTTTTGAAAAAGAGGGAGTAGCAATCAATTGCTTCAACAACAGTACCGCCGAATCATACAATAAATTTTTCATACTATTTTATTAAAGTACCAATGGTATTAAGTGTACAATTTTGTAATAGATCCTCCGCATCCCCAATTAATACTTCTTTTACCCCATTGTCAATCGCATCCAATGCATTGTCAATTTTTGGAAAAATACCATCAAATAATTTATTTTCTGCTTTTAACTGAGCATACTTTTCTTTTGTAATTAATGGAATAATTGAATTGACATCAGCTACATTTTCAAGAACTCCTTTTTTTTCAAAACAATAAATTAATCTTACGGCATATTTTTTTGATAGTACAATTGCTAAAGAGGAGGCAATGGTATCTGCATTAGTATTTAGGATTTGTCCATTTCCGTCATGTGTTAGCGGAGCAAATACCAAAGTGAAATTATTTGTAAGTAAAATCTCTAAATTTTCAATTCCAAGTGAATTGGTAGTTACATCTCCAACAAACCCAAAATCGATTGCAGTTATTTCATCACCGGCATCACCAGATGTAAGCTTTGAATAAACCAGCGGTCTTTTAACAGCCGGTATAAGATTAGCATCTGCGCCAGTCAAGCCTATAGCATTGCATTGTAAAGATTGAAGCTTTGCAATAATTTTTTTATTAACCAATCCTCCATACACCATCGTTACCAAATCAATTGTTTGCGCATCTGTTACCCTTCTGCCATTAATGTAATTAGATTGAATCCCTAATTGATCACCAATTTTTGTAGCAATTTTACCTCCCCCATGAACTAGTATTTTTTTGGTATCAATGGTAGCAAATTTTTTAAGAAAAGACTCCAGTGCAGGAGCATTGTCAATTACATTTCCACCAATTTTTATTACCAATAGTTGTTCCATTATTGCTGATTTAATAGCTCACTTAACACTGCTTGTGCAGCCCACACTCTGTTACCTGCTTGCTGCGTTACGATGCTGTTACTGCTATCTAAAATTTCATCGCTCAGTTCTACATTTCTCCTTACTGGTAAACAATGCATCACTTTTGCGCTATTAGTTAAATTTAATTTTTCTTGTGTCAACATCCAAGCTGGATCATTGCTATAAATTTTACCGTAATCTGTATAGGTACTCCAGTTTTTTACATATACAAAATCTGCTCCTTTTAATGCAGCATCTTGATCATGCAGTATGGTTGCGCCATTGGTATAGGCTGACGACAATTCATAATCCTCAGGATGTGTAATTACAAATTCAGCTTCCCCCCAAGCAGTAATCCATTCAGCAAAACTATTGGCAACACATTGCGGCAAAGGTTTTACATGCGGAGCCCAAGTTAACACAACTTTTGGCTTACGCTTTTCAACCAATGGGAATTTATTTAAATTTTCTTGAATAGTAATAATGTCGGTTAATGACTGAAGCGGATGCAACGTTGCACTTTCCATACTTACAATCGGAATACCAGCATATTGAACAAAAGAGTTAATCACCAATTCGCTGTAATCATCTTCACGATTTTTTAATGATGGAAAAGTTCTTATACAAAGTAAATCAAAATATTGACCTAATATAGGTGCCGCATCCTTAACATGCTCAACGGTTGTACCACTCATGATTGCCCCTTCCTCAAATTCCAAAGCCCAACCTTCTTTATCAACATTAAAAACAATCGTTTCCATTCCAAGATTAGTAGCGGCCAATTGGGTGCTTAATCTTGTTCGCAAAGAGGGATTTAAAAATAATAGACCAACTCTTTTATCAGCACCTAAACCCCTATCTAAAAAAGGGTTGGCCTTATAATTCAAAGCCTTTACAACCATTCCGTTGATATCTGATATGTCCTTTACTGAAATAAAATTTAGACTTCTATTTTCTTCAGAAGTTTTTTGCAGCAAACTTTTTTGATTAGGTTGACTCATGATCAAGGGTTAATGGAATAATAAAATATTTTTTATCTTATTTTAAATTGAATGCAAAACTAAATATCTTTTAATTCTTTTACTAAAGCAGCTAAAAAAATATCCGCTTCTAAAGTAGAAATATTTAGTGCTGGCAACAATCTTATCACATTTGGCTTTGCTTCTCCTGTAAAAATTTTATGGTTATAAAGAAGATTTCTTTTTACCATTTTTAATTCTTCCGGAAGCTCTATGCCAATCATTAATCCAACACCTCTAACTTCTTTGATATGAGGTAACTTTTTTAATTCAGTCATTAAATAATTACCAACTACCTCGGCATTTTTTATTAATTCATCTTGTTGTATAATTTCTAATACTGCTAAAGCTGCAGCACACGCTAAATGGTTTCCACCAAAAGTTGTTCCCAACATAAAATGTTTAGGCTGAATTTTTGGACTAATAGAAATTGCACCGACTGGAAAACCATTTCCCATCCCCTTCGCCATGGTATAAATATCTGCATCTACACCACTATAATCATGTGCATAAAATTTACCGCTACGCCCATATCCACACTGCACTGAATCAGCTATAAAAACTGCATTGTATTGATCACAAAGACTTCTTATTTTTTGTAAAAAAGTATTGGATGCAACGTTGATACCTCCTACGCCTTGAATCCCTTCCACAATAACGGAGGAAACATCGTTTTGTGCAAAAGCATTTTCCAATGATTGCTCGTCATTAAAAGGTAGAAAGATTACATTATCAGTTTGATTTACTGGAGCAACAATATTTGGATTGTCGGTAACGGCAACTGCTAAAGAAGTTCTTCCATGAAATCCCTTTTTAAAAGTAATTATTTTTTTTCTGCCATTGTAAAAAGAAGCTAGTTTCAACGCATTCTCATTTGCTTCTGCTCCAGAATTACACAGAAATAATTGATACGCTTCCTTACCTGAAACCTTCCCTAACTTTTCAGCTAATTCAACCTGCAATGGTATTTTTATTGAATTGGAATAAAAACCAACCTTATGCAATTGATCCTCCAAACGCTTTACATAATGTGGATGGGTATGGCCAATTGAAATCACCGCATGGCCACCATAAAGATCAAGATATTTTTGATTGGTATCATCCCAAACATAAGACCCCTCTGCCTTTACAATAGTGATGTCGTTAAGCGGATATACGTCGAATAATTTCATTGGTTAATTTATTGATCAATTTTTATGGAAAATTGTAAGAATTATAATTTCAGTCGGTGATGAATAAAACTCTTAAAATCCAATCGCCTTTATTTTCAATCCAGCCGTTTCCTCCAGACCAAACATATTATTCATATTTTGAACCGCCTGTCCACTTGCTCCTTTTAAAAGATTATCAATCGCTGAGTGAACTACTAAATTTTCTCCTACTTTTTCTAAATGAATAACACACTTGTTGGTATTGACAACCTGCTTTAAAGTAATTGGTTCTTTACTGACTGTTGTAAAAGGATGAGTAGAATAAAATTCAGTATACAATCGGTATAAATGTTCTAAAGATTCATTCGTTTTTAATTGAGAGCTTATAAAAATTCCTCGGGTAAAATCTCCTCTCCAGGGAACAAAATGAATGTCGATATTTTTTGAAGGCTCCAACTGATGAAGAGATTGTCCTATTTCAAAAAGATGCTGATGCTCAAGTGTTTTATATGCCTGTATATTATTGGCTCTCCAACTAAAATGTGAAGTCGCTGAAAGACTTTGCCCTGCACCAGTAGAGCCAGTGATACCAGTAGAATAAACTTCATTTAGTATTCCCACTTTTGCTAAAGGAATTAAACCCAATTGTATAGCAGTAGCAAAACATCCTGGATTAGCAATATTGCTTGCTAATTTTATTTGCTCTCTATTTAATTCCGGCAGGCCGTAAACAAAATTTCTATTATTAAAAGACGAATGATTAGACAATCTAAAATCCTGACTAAGATCTATCACTTTAATCTTTTCGTCAATATTATTAACCGCTAAAAACATTTTTGAATCCCCATGTCCTAAACATAAAAAAAGCAGATCAACAGGATGATTAATTTCTTTTGTAAAAAAAATGTTCGTCTCACCCAGCAAATCTTGATGCACAGCATGCAATGGCTTATCTGCATTGCTGTTGCTTTGAACAAAAACAATGGATACATTAGGGTGATTGATTAATATACGAATCAATTCGCCACCCGTATATCCTGCACCGCCAATAATGCCTACTTTGATTTTATTATCCATTGGAGTTCTGTTTAATTTGGTGATAAATCATCGTTTGATTGCCAAATATTTTTGTGAATCCCCTTACATCTTCTCCAGTCCAGCCATTATTCATCTCTCCATATTTTCCAAATTTACTACTCATCAAATCAAACTTAGATTCGATACCAGTTATCTGAAAACGATAGGGCACTAATTCTACAAAAACTTTACCTGTTACATTTTGCTGAGTACTTTCAAGGAATGCTTCCATATCTCTCATCACTGGATCAAGTATTTGCCCTTCATGTAACCAATTGCCATAAAACAATGCCAATTGATCTTTCCAATTTAACTGCCATTTGGTTAAGACATGTTTTTCCAAAGCATGATGCGCTTTTATAATTACCATTGGAGCGGCAGCTTCAAAACCAACCCTTCCTTTAATTCCGATAATGGTATCACCGATATGTATATCCCTTCCTATTCCATAAGCACCTGCAATGAGTTGCACCTTTTGTATCGCCTTGGTAGGATGATCAAAATTTTCACCGTCTACAGAAATAAGTTCTCCCATTTCAAACTCAAGTTCGATATTTCTCGGTTCCGATTCGGTAACTTGGGTTGGCCAAGCCTCTTCAGGAAGCATACCTTTACTATTCAATGTTTCTTTACCTCCCACACTAGTTCCCCATAATCCTTTGTTGATGGAATAAACCGATTTTTCGAAATTCATCACTACCCCTTTAGATTTCAGATAGGTTATTTCTTCTTCTCTGCTTAGTTTCATATCCCTGATTGGTGTAATAATTTCAACACCAGGGATCATGATATTAAATACCATATCAAACCTTACTTGATCATTACCCGCTCCGGTACTTCCATGAACCACTGCAGAAGCATTCATTTTTTTTACATGTTCGGCGATAAATAATGCCTGACTCAATCTTTCTGCACTTACACTTAATGGGTACGTATTATTTTTTAACACATTCCCGTAAACAAGAAATTTAATAATTTTATCGTAATAACTTTTTACAGCATCAATCGTAGTATGTGTTGTAACACCCAGTCGATAGGCATGTGCTTCAATCTGCTCTAATTCGGCTGTAGAAAACCCTCCAGTATTTACTACAACAGAATGAACCTCATATCCTTTTTCAATCGTCAAGTACTTTACACAAAAAGTAGTATCTAATCCACCACTAAATCCTACTACAACTGATCTTTTCGTTGACTTGTTTTCAGACTGTTCTGAATTTAATTTATCATCCATTTTCGTAAACTTTTTTTATTAAAAAAGGTATTAAAGAATACATCTTATTTCCTCTAGGTAAAAAATATTTTCAGTAAAGATTTTACAGATGCGCCCCCTTCCTTTTTTCTAAATATACTTAATAAACTACTCTGTTTAATTTTCATAAACCTTTCATACAATTTTGAATTTTGTTTAAAATCCTCTTTTGTTTCTTCTGGTTCAAAGTGATCAGCCGGGTCATACAACATAGCAGTACACATGCAATTTTTCCTTTCCTTGCTCATCAATATATCGTAGTTGACACAACTTTTACATCCAGCCCAGAACTCTTCATCATCCGTCAACTCGGAGTAAGTAACTGGCTCATAGCCTAGGTCTGAATTAATTTTCATGACTGCTAAGCCAGTGGTTAATCCGAAAATCTTAGAAGTAGGATATTTTTCTTTTGAAAGATCAAAAATTTTTCGTTTGATTTGTTTAGCCACACCACTTTTGCGATGAGCGGGTGCTACTATCAATCCGCTATTAGCCACAAACTGCTCGTGGCCCCAGGCTTCGATATAGCAAAAGCCCACCCAATCTCCATCGGAGGTAACCGCAATTACCGCCTTGCCTTCATTTATTTTTGCTTCTATGTATTCGGGCGACCTTTTAGCTATACCGGTACCACGAGCCTTAGCAGAAGACTGCATTTCGTCGGTAATAATGGCTGCGTAATGACTATCACTAGGTAACGCTGCCCTGATTATAATGTTTGATGTTTCCAATTGTGTAAAATTGAAATAAAAGTTAGCAATAAAATTCTAAGAACCAAGTTTTGGAGATTTTTTCACTGACAGGGGCAGTTTTCAATTGCTCGTCCTATCAGCAACCAGGTATACGTCGGGGAGAAATATTTGGCACTATAATAAAAGCTACAGCCCTAATTTTTTGGCCAAACACATTTATAATATCGTAATGGGTGCTTTTCACTTTATATATAAGTATTGTAAATATTTTTGCAAAAATAAGTGATTTTTAAACCTTATCATCAAAAATTATGATAAATTTTCACTAGTGGGTACTAGCTTGTAAGACTACTCATTCTCTTACTCATTATGAAGCCAATCTTTTAGACCTTCTGCTAGTACCCGATCATTACTCAATCTAGGTACTTTATTTTGGCCTCCTAGTTTTCCAATACTTTTCATGTAGTCAATAAAACCATTCTTTTTAACTATGGAAATGTGAAGTGTATCTAAAATATTGCCCCTGATCAAGTCGTCATAATAAACATTCCTAGATCGAAGCTGATCATCCAACTTTTTACCAAAGGCGACTAAATCAGCAGGGGGGTTTTCAAATTCAATCATCCATTCATGAAAACTTTTACCATGCTCTTTTGCAATTAAAGGAGCTACTGTAAATTCCGTCACCTGAGCATTGAACGCCAATGCCGTAGCCATTAAAGCAGCTTCCACTTCTTCGCTAATCACATGCTCTCCAAAGGCAGATATAAAGTGCTTAGTTCTACCGGTAACGACTATTCGATAAGGGGCTGTAGATACAAATTTTACGGTATCTCCGATATTATAACCCCACAATCCTGCATTATTATTTACAATCATTGCATAATTCTCTCCGATTTTTACATCCTTTAAAGAAAGCCTTGTAGGGTTGGAAGAGAATATTTGAGCAGCTGGAACGAATTCAAAAAATATCCCACTATTGGTGTTTAAGAGCAAGCCTTCCGCATCTTGAGAATCCTGAAAAGCGAAAAAGCCTTCACTTGCTGGAAAAAGTTCAATACAATCCACCTTTCGGCCGATGCTTTCAAACAATTTGGCTTTGTAGGGTTCAAAATTTACTCCTCCCTGAACCATCACACTGAAATCTGGAAATAGCTCACCTATTTTTTTTCCACTCTTTTGGGTGAGTCTATCAAAATACATTTGAACCCAGGGTGGAATACCACTGATCAATGTCATTCTCTTGTGAAGTGTTTCTTCTACAATTTTATCTAATTTTTCTTCCCACTCCTCGATACAATTTGTTTCGTAAGAAGGCAGTTGATTAGAACGTAAATAATGGGGGATATGATGATTTACAATGCCACTTAGTCTACCGGTGGGTACTCCACCCACTCTCTCGAGGGTGGGTGATCCACTTAAAAAAATAAGTTTGCCGTCGGCAAATTTGGTATTGCCCGTTTCAGACATATAACACAATAAAGCATTTCGAGCAGTATTGATATGATTACCAATAGAATCTTTACTGATAGGAATATATTTTACACCACTGGTCGTTCCGCTTGTTTTGGCAAAATAGATAGGCTGCCCTTTCCAAAGCACATTGTGCTTACCTTGCTTTATTTTTTCGATATAAGGTTTAAAAGCCTCATAGTCCCTCAAAGGGACCTGCTTAATAAAATCTTGGTATGTTTTGATATCTGAAAATCCATGATCCTTTCCAAATTCGGTTTTGGTAGCCGCTTTGATAAGGTATTCAAATATTGATTGCTGATCCTCCAAAGCAGTTTCCATTCCCTTTTTTATCTGTTTGTGGACATATCCAGCAAAAGGCTTAGCTAAAAAAGATTTTATTTTCATGACCTATTTTGGAAAGAGATTTTGAATCGTTAATAATCAATCTATCTAAACTAAAAATATTTCGCCTGTAAAAATAAAGAGTTTTATTGAAATCACTAATAAATAGAAGCTTTAAGTCAATTTCAAAGCCTTTTACCTATTATTAATTTATAAATACCCCAAAAGAAAAGTGTATGATTGATTGGATTTTAAAAAACATTTAGAAAGATTTTTAAATAATACTATTGCAGTTAATTTTAGAGGGGGCCTTATCTTTGCCACAATGAGTAAAACAGTTGCGTTACATACCCTAGGCTGTAAATTGAATTTTTCAGAGACTTCCACCATCGGCAGACTTTTAGAGAATGATGGATTTGTCAAAAAAAAATTTGATGAAATAGCGGATGTCTATGTAATCAATACCTGCTCTGTTACTGACAATGCTGATAAAGAATGTAGGCAACTGGTAAGACGCATTCAAAGAAAAGCTCCGGAGGCCATGGTAGTTATTACAGGCTGCTATGCGCAGCTAAAACCAAATGAGATAGCATCTATTCCGGGTGTTGACCTTGTTTTAGGTGCTGCAGAAAAATTCAACATTACAGAACACCTCAAGACCATCACAAAGGGCGATTCCACTAAAATCTGTAGCTGTGATATTGAAGAGGTAAATATTTTTTCTGCATCACAGTCAATTAACGATCGAACAAGAGTATTTTTAAAAGTACAAGATGGATGTGATTACAACTGCTCTTTTTGCACTATCCCGATGGCTAGAGGCAAAAGTAGAAGTGATTCCATTGACAATATTTTAGCGAATGTAAAAACAATCTCAGAACAAGGTGTAAAAGAAATTGTACTTACAGGAATAAACTTAGGTGATTTTGGAACCACTCACCAGTCTTCAACAAATGAATCAAAAGAAAACAAAGAGAATTTCTATCAATTAATTCAGCAGCTTGAAAATTCAGATGGTCCAAGTAGGTATCGAATCTCCTCTATTGAACCCAATCTATTATCAAATGAAATAATTGAATTGGTTAGCGATAGTAAAAAATTCATGCCTCATTTTCATATTCCTTTACAAAGTGGAAGTAATAAAATTCTAGGATTAATGAGAAGGCGTTACAAAAGTGAGCTGTACAGCGAAAAAGTAAGCCTCATAAAAAAACTTATTCCTCATTGCTGTATTGG
>CAMBTV010000023.1 GCA_945870835.1 Chitinophaga pinensis | reverse complement strand
TGATTTTTTTTGTTACTTTTTTGCATCAAGGCAAAAAAGTAAAAGCACTCTATTCCAAAGGAAATTTCAGAGCTGTATAGCTAACTTTTATTTTACTGGAACAAATTATTAATCATTTTATTGATTATCAGGTAGTTCATTATGGGTTTACTTTGATTAAGGGTATTACCGATTAGGCGCTTATAACTTTTTGAGAAAACAAAATATAATTGGCAAAAAAAATCCTCCACAAAGGTGAAGGATTCAATATTTTAGAATAAAAACTAAAATTTTACCATTTGTCAACTTCTTCAGTACTTCCATTATCAAGAGGTGCCTGGTGGTCATCCTCCACGGTGGAAGAAGGAGCGGATACTTCTTTTTCTGAAGAAACATCAGATTTTATTTCACTATCAGTATTATTTGAAGGCATATTTTGATAATTTCCCTCTTCACCTTCGTAAGGATTTTCATGATTGAAAGCATCAAAATCAAAGTCTGGCATTAAATCAGTCTTTACATAATCGATCGCCTCAGCAAGTCCCTTTATGAATTTATTAAAGTCTTCTTTGTACAAAAAAATCTTATGTCTATCGTAACCTTCAGAATCAAAGCGTTTGCGACTTTCGGTAATAGTTAAATAATAGTCGCTTCCACGAGTTTCTCTTACATCAAAAAAGTAAGTCCTACGTTTGCCAGCCCTAATGCGTTTACTATAAACGCTTTCCATTTTTTTATCATTGTTTTCGTACGCCACAGTTGTAATTTTTTTTGGATGAATGGATAAAATTTATAAATAAAATACTTAACAAAGATATAGTTGTTTTTGAAATAGCAAAATAATCGATCATATTTTAAAAATATCAGACTTTTCTTGCTAAAATAAGGCAAGTAAAACTTAAAATCGGCAACTATGCTACCTAATTACTAGGTCTGTCACCTTCTTGTTGCTGTTGACGAGCATACATTTGAGCATAAAATCCATTTTGTTGCAATAATTCAGCATGGTTTCCCATTTCTATGATTTTACCTTCTTCTAACACAATTATCTTATCAAAATGAAGCAATGAAAAAATACGGTGAGTAATAATTATTGCAGTTTTATCTTTCCACCAAATATTTAGATTATTTAAAATTTCTTTTTCAGTTTTTGCATCAACAGCACTCAAGCAGTCATCAAAAATAACCATCGATGGATTCTTTAATAAAGCCCTTGCTATTGAAATACGTTGTTTTTGACCACCGCTAAGTGTTACCCCTCGCTCCCCTATCATCGTTTGATAGCCATCAGAAAAACCCTCAATTTCATTGTGAATACCTGCAATCTTAGCTGCATTAATCACCTGATCTAAACTTGCTTCATCCACACCAAATGCAATATTATTTTGAACAGTTTCACTAAATAAAAAAACATCCTGAGGTACGTAACTGATTTGAGCGCGCAGCCATTGCAGATCAATTTTATTAATCGGAACTCCATCATACAGTAACAAACCATTCTGTGCATCATACATTCTTAATAAAAGTTGTGCGATTGTAGATTTTCCAGATCCAGTTCTTCCTACTATAGCTATTTTTTCTCCCTTCTGAATATCAAGAGAAAAGTTTTTGATAGCATTAATTCCTGTATGAGAATAAGTAAAATTAACACTTTTAATTTGGATGATACTATTAATAGAAGGTTTTAACAAAGTAGATGGTTGTTGAATGGATGGCGTGGTTTGCAAAAATTCGTTTATTCTTTTTTGAGAGGCAGCAGCTCTTTGGGTCATACTAGCAGTCCAACCAATGGCACTGACTGGAAAAGTAAGCATCTGAATATATAAAACAAATTCAGCAATTGTACCAATGCTAGTTCCGGGCACACCATTGATTACATCCATACCACCAGCCATAATAGTGATTAAAGTACTTAAACCGATTAATAATCCAATACTTGGAAAATAAATGGCTTCCGTTTTGGCAAGCGCTAGTGCATTTTTTTTGTACAATTCACTATTGTTTGAAAAAAAACTAAGCATTGCTTTTTCCTGCACAAATGACTTTATCACTCTTATTCCACTGTAAGATTCCTGTGCATTGGTAGTAAGATCACTTAACAATGCTTGAATACGCTCACTCTTTTTATTAATAATAATATTTACAAAATAAATAGTGATTGCAAGAATAGGTAAGGGAGACAAGGAAATCAAGGTTAACTTAGGACTAGCTTGAAACATGAAATAAATACTAAATATTAAAACTGCAGCAAGGTTGATAAAATACATGATAGCAGGACCCGTATACATCCTTACTCTACTTACATCTTCTGAGATTCTGCTCATCAAATCACCGGTACTATGTGTTTTGTAAAAATCAGAATCTAATTGTTGGTAATGATTAAAAACTTGATTTTTTTGACTGTATTCAATCAAACGACTCATTACAATAATCGTTTGACGCATCAAAAACATAAAAAAACCACTGATCAAAGCAATTACCAATAAAAGTAAACTGCACCATACTACCTTATAATTAAAGGATTGGGAATCGAGTGAAGAAATAATCCATTGAACCAAACGGTCATATTCAAATTTATTAATAGAAGAAGAAGGTTTTGAAGAAGAAAAACTAGAACTTCTAACAACTAGATTTACAATATATCCAGTTAACTGGGGTGCAAGAATTCGAAAATAATTGGTAAGCAGGATAAAAATTATCCCTAAAGAGAAGCGGTAGCGATATTTCCAAAAAAATGGATTGAGCGATGCAAGATGTTTCATTCATTACAAAAGTAATATAAATAGAAACAAGGATGGGGTATAAAGTATTGGAATCAAATAGAAATCTTGATAAAAATCGATTATAACCCACTATTGAAAAATGCTTACAATGAAAGGAAATAAAAAAATAGATTCTAAGAAATGGATGAAATAGACGGAGAAATAAAGAGTTTAAATTGCGACATTTAAGTAATTGGTTTTAAAATAGGAAAGAAAGTTTTAATTAGATGAGAACAAATTAAAAAAAAGCAAATAGAAATGTTGAGAATAAAAAAACTGTAAAAATAAATGAATGAAATTCCAATGACTGAATTAAACAACCGGTTCCAAATTTTTCTTATCAAAATTTGCACTCAATTGTACTCCCATTGTTTCAATTCTAACCTTTGCCCTGCTCCCATTGATTTCAACCAGCACGCCATTATAATTCATTAATAAACCTTGTTTTATTCTTACTTTAGAATTTACGGTTAATCTAGAAACCTCTTCAATCTGAACATCAGAAAATTCATTTAAAAATTTCTTGATCGTAAAAATATCCTCCTCCTTTATCCTTGCTGGTTTACCAAGCCAGTATACAAAATTGAGAATCCCATTAACATTTTTAAGGTCCCATTTTTCTGAATCTTTCACTCTAACAAATACATAGGACTTAAAAAGGGGTTCCAATATAACTTTTTTACGATCGCTCCACTGTTTTACAACTTTATTAAGAGGACAATAGTTTTCTATACCAATGTCATCCAATATACCTGCCACTTTTTTTTCCCATCTTGGTTTCGTATAAACTGCAAACCAATGTAAATCATCTTTCTCCATAGTATAGCTTTTCTCACCTTCAGTCACTTAATGGCTGACTGAAGAACATCTTTAATTGATTATATATTTCCCTTTCTTCATTTGGAGTAAAATTAACTCAAAAGAAGAACATTTAGCTACTTTCGATTTACTCTTATTCCAAATTCAGCACCTACTATTCTTTAAGATTCTAAATAACTATCCCTTAACTTTCTGTTTACCCTTTTTTCAAATAAAATTCCACGAATGAAATAAAATCGCTTTATACTTCATCAAAAGGAGCACCCGGATCACCTCTATGATCTACGAGAGAATTTGAATCTCCTTGACTTTGTTTAAATAAAAGGGAAGTCTTTAAAAATTAAAAGAATTTACCCCTTTCGAAGAACCTAGCATATGAATAATAAAAAAACTCAAACAAATTTTCTTAAATGAAAAAATGTTTGAGTTTAAAAAAATGATAGAATTTATATTGTTTGCTTAGTTAAAACATACAGATTAATTAAGTTTAGCCAATGCTTCTTTAATTCTTACCCATGCTCTATCAATATTTACCATACTGTTAGCAAAGGAAAAACGAACACATTTAGGTTCACCAAAAGCCTCTCCCATTACTGAAGAAACATGAGCGTTGTGAAGTAAATACATAGAAAAATCTGCAGAATTGGAAATGGTAGTAACGCCATCTGTTTTACCATAATAATAAGATACATCAGGGAAAATATAAAATGCTCCCTCAGGCTCTGTGCATTTAAATCCTGGAATATCTTTTATCAAATCCATCACCCTTGCTCTTCTTCTAGTAAATTCCTCTGCCATTTCAAAAGAAGGTTTTAAATCAGTAGTCAAAGCCACTACAGCAGCTTTTTGAGTGATAGAGCAGGTACCACTTGTAAACTGACCTTGCAGTTTCTCTGCACCCTTTGCGATATCTACATTGGAAGCAATGTATCCAAGGCGCCATCCTGTCATCGCAAAACCTTTACTTAAACCATTGACAATAATAACACGATCCTTTAAATCACTAAACTGAGCAATACTTTCATGTTTACCAACAAAATTAATGTACTCATATATTTCGTCAGAAATAATATAAAGATTTGGATATTTTCTAAATACCACCGCCAATGCTTCCAATTCAGCTTTGCTGTATACAGCACCTGACGGATTACATGGAGAGGAGAATAAAAATATCTTTGACTTAGGAGTTATAGCAGCCTCCAATTGTTGAGGAGTTATTTTAAAACCACTTTCCAAAGAGGTATGAACCTCTACTACTTTTGCCCTAGCAATTTTTACCAATTCAGAATAAGTAACCCAATATGGAGTAGGAATTATCACTTCTTCCCCTTCATCAACAACAGCTAAAATTACATTTGCTAAACTTTGTTTGGCACCTGTAGAAGTAACAATGTTTTCAGGTTTATAATCAAGTTCATTATCCCTTTTCAATTTGGTACACACAGCTTCGCGCAAATCTAGGTAACCTGCTACGGGCGTATAATGACTAAAATTATCATGGATGGCCTTAACGGCTGCATCCTTGATGTGTTGAGGAGTATCAAAATCGGGTTCACCAAGACTAAGGTCAATCACATCGATTCCTTTGGCCCTAAGTTCTCGACCTAATTTGGCCATTTTTAAAGTTTCTGGTTCCGAAAAACGGTCTAATAAAGAAGATAGTTGCATGAATTATTAATTGATTAGTAAAATTAAAAGAAAATGAACTGTATTTGACATAAAAGCAAATTTATTTCATTTTTTTGAATCATCCCTTAGTGAATATCAAAAAAAAATGCTAGTTTATTAATGGTTTAAATAAAACGTATTAAAAATTAAATAACAAAACCATCAGTTAGCACTGCCCCTTTTTTTATCACTACAATTCCATCCTTTATTGAATAGAGAGAATGGTCGATATTGGATAGATGATTTCCTCCATTTATTTTTACATCATTTCCAATTCTGCAGTTTTTATCAACAATGGCATTTTTAATATAACATCGCTCCCCGATTCCAATGGTAGGAATATTTTTTCCATCATTGCTTTCGATATCACCAACAGTTTCATAAAAATCATTTCCCATTATATAACAACTTAAAACAGTAGAACCATGTCCTATTCTACTTCGAATACCAATCACGCTATTTTCAATTCTGCTTCCATTGATAATTGCCCCTTCAGCAATGATTGTTTTTTCCAATGTTGTTCCGCTGATTTTGGCAGGTGGCAACATCCTTGCATGACTGTATACAGTTTTTTGATTATCAAATAAATTAAATGGAGGCATATCCAATGTCAAGGACAGATTGGCTTCAAAAAAAGAATTAATATTTCCAATATCCGTCCAATAACCATCATATTGAAAACTCACCACATTGTACTTTTCTATGGAACCAGGAATTATTTCTTTACCAAAATCCGTAGCCTCTTTATTTTCATTCTCAAGCAGATTAAATAATAACTTTCTGCTAAAAACATAAATACCCATAGAAGCCAAGTAACGCTTACCTTGATCTTTCATCTCATCTCCGGTATCACTGATCCATTCTGGTAAAATATCCTTTGCGGGTTTTTCAATAAATGAAGTAATGGTCTGTTCATCATTTGACTTTAAAATACCAAATTCAGGTGCATCTCTTTCACCTACAGGAATAGTTGCAATAGAAATATCTGCCCCTTTGGCAATATGGTTATCAATCATTTCAGCAAAATCCATTTGATACAACTGGTCACCACTTAATATTAATACATATTCAAAATCGTAATTAACGATGTGTCTTAATGACTGTCTAACAGCATCAGCAGTGCCTTGAAACCATTTTGGATTATCGGGTGTTTGCTCAGCAGCTAAAATATCTACGAACCCCTTGCTAAAAATGCTAAACTGATAAGTGTTTTTAATGTGCCGATTTAAAGAAGCAGAATTAAATTGGGTTAGCACTAAAATACGATTCAGACTTGAGTTGATACAATTAGAAATGGGTATATCAACCAACCTATATTTTCCTGCAATAGGAACTGCAGGCTTACTCCTAGAGGCAGTTAAAGGATATAACCTAGAGCCAGCTCCACCTCCCAATACAATTGAAATTACCGATGCAGTTTCCATATTTAACTAAAAGATTTTAATTTATTATTTATGTGATATGTAAAAATTTATTTATATCAAATTTTATATTAAAGTATGCTTTGATAAAGATCAAGATACTTTTTGGCACTGCTTTCCCAGCTATTGTCCAATTTCATAATTTTAGTAACTAGTTTTTTTAACAATTTTGGCTGGTTATAAATTTCCAACGCCCGATAAATAGCGTGGGTAATATCCCAAACCGTAGCATCATTAAAACAAATTCCATAGCCATTTGGTTCACCAAAATCTTTTACAGTATCCTGCAATCCTCCAGTATTTCTAACCAGCGGAATGGTGCCATATCGCATAGCGTACATTTGGTTAAGTCCACAAGGCTCTACCCTACTAGGCATTATTAAAAAATCAGCCCCCGCATACATTTGATGACTCAATTGTTCATTGTAGCCGATTTTAGAATTATAATAACCTACTAATTTACTTTTCATATTTTCAAGTTCTGCTTCTACAGTACTTTCGCCACTACCCAAAACAAGAAAATTCATTTTGCCTTCCATGTGATAAATAGAATCATAGATCACCTGTGGAAGTAGATCAGCAGCTTTTTCGTAAACCAATCGACCAATGAATATGAACAAAGGCTTTTCTAAATCCAAATTAAACTGCTCACATAATTTCTTTTTATTGGCAAGCTTTCCTAAAGAAGCATCTATTAAATTAAAATTGGGACTTACATATGGATCAACTGATGGATCCCAGACTTCAGTATCGATTCCATTTAGGATTCCTTTAAATTTCCCTCGCTCATAATCAAATAACTTTTCTAATCCATTCGCATTTTGACGCATCTCTTCGAGGTATCGCTGACTAACGGTAGTTACTACACGAGCACATTTAACTGCAGAAGCCAATGGATTGATATTGTTTTGCCAGTCTAAATTACCCCAATCAAAACTATTCCAATCAGGAAGATATCTCGATTTATCCCAGCCCATCCATCCCTGATATTGAGCATTGTGTATGGTAAGAACAGTGGCAACTTCAGCTAAATTTCGATAAGCAGTACAGTACTTCATCATAAAAGGAATTAATCCTGCATGATGATCATGCACATGCACTATATCAGGTTGATGTTTCCACTGTGACAACCAATCAACCACAGCTATTTGAAAAGCTGTAAATCGCTCTGAATCGTCGCCATACCCATAAACAGACTGCCTATCCAACATTCCATTAATGTCTACTAGGTACAAATCAAAGCCAAGGGTATTTTTTCTTTCTTTTATGATGGAGTAATTAAACCAATGTTCACCCATATCGAATGAACCTTGATGGACAGTATCGAATTGGTGGTCGAATAAAAACTTAGTACGATACATGGGTAAAACAACCTTTGCAGTATGGCCCAATTGATTTTGATATTTTGGAAGCGCGCCCACCACATCACCTAAACCACCTACTTTAGCCACTGGATAACACTCTGCACTAACATGTAATATTTCCATTGAATAGACAAATAAATTAAGGTCCTTGAAATTAAGCAGTATTTTGCAACAAACAAATTATCAAATGAAAATTTTTCCTAGTGCAAAAAATATTCTACATTGAGTAACTTAAAAATTCTCTTTACTTCCAAATCAATAAGTACCCCTTTAACAAGAAAATATATTTGAGTAATTTTCAGGAAAAATGTCAAACTTAGATACTAAATAATTTTTTTCAATAGAATAAAATATGCTTAAAAAATACGCAGTAGGAATAGATATAGGTGGAACCACAGCAAAGTTTGGAATTGTAGATAGGAATGGACAAATAATTGAGCAGGATCGAGTGCCGAGCAATAAACATGCAGTTGTAGAAGATTTTATAGACGATATGTATGCCAAATTAATGCCAATGATTGACAAAGTTGGTGGAATTGATAATTTTGTTGGAATCGGTATGGGCGCTCCCAACGGAAATTTTTATACTGGCACGATTGAATATGCTCCTAATTTAAAATGGAAAGGAATTATACCCATTGCTGATTTGATTGAGCGAAAATTCAACCTTACTACTCGACTTACCAATGATGCCAATGCTGCTGCAGTCGGTGAAATGATGTACGGTTGTACTAAAGATATCAAGCATTTTATCACCATTACCCTTGGAACAGGCGTAGGAAGCGGTATTGTTATTGATGGTAAGATTTTATTAGGTTATGATGGGTTTGCTGGTGAACTAGGGCATACCATCATTCGTCCGGGTGGAAGAATGCATAAATCAACTGGAATGAGAGGAAGCCTTGAGTCTTACGCTTCTGCTACTGGTGTGAGGGAAACAGCCATTGAAATGTTAACCACTCAGCCAGATACCGAAAGTTTACTCCGGAATTATAGAATCAATGAACTCACCAGCGAAACGGTTTATGACTGCGCGATGCAGGGCGATAATATCGCGAATAAAATTTTTGAATTCACAGGTCAAATTTTGGGGGAATCACTTGCCAACTTTGTTATGTTCTCTTCTCCTGAAGCTATCATCTTATTTGGCGGACTTACCAAGGCTGGTAGTTTATTGATTAACCCAACCCGCAAACATATGGAGGCTAACTTGCTTCCTATTTATCAAAACAAAGTGAAATTGCTTTTTAGTGAGTTGAAAGAAGCTGATGCTGCAATTTTGGGTGCAAGTGCACTGGTGTGGAATTTATAAATAACTAAGATATTCAGTAAATATATTTACTTCATTGTATTGGAAATATAATTAAGATAGTACTTGTAAATAAATGAAAATGAGTTATTTAACTTAAATTGCCTTTTCTTCCTGCCATTTTTTTCTACCCCAACCTGCTATTACATGCTTTTCACTGTGATAAGAAGAACGCACCAATGGACCACTTTCCACATAATCAAAGCCCATATTGTACCCAATTTCTCTCAGCTCTTTAAACTCATCTGGATGAACAAAACGTTGAACTTGTAGATGTTTTTTACTAGGCTGAAGATACTGACCAATAGTTATTACGTCTACTCGACTATCATGTAAATCTTGCATTGTTTGAACTACTTCTTGCATAGATTCTCCTAAACCAAGCATGATTCCACTCTTTGTGCGCATTCCACCTTCTTTCAAAATACGAAGGGTTTCCATACTTCTCCAATATTTTGCTTGAATGCGTACCTGTTTGGTTAACCTTTCTACCGTTTCAATATTGTGTGATACCACTTCAGGGCTTGCTTCAATAATTCTCTGAATATTTTCCTTTTCACCTTTAAAATCAGGAATTAAAGTTTCCAACGTAGTAGAAGGATTCAGTGTTTTAATTGCCTTGATCGTATTAAACCAGACAATACTTCCACCATCCACTATTTCATCTCTATTTACAGAGGTCACTACCGCATGTTTTACCTTCATTAAATTTATAGCTTCGGCTACCCTTTGAGGCTCGTCCCAATCTACTGCATCAGGCATACCAGTGGCAACTGCACAAAAGCCACAACTCCGGGTACAAATATTTCCCAAAATCATAAAAGTTGCAGTCCCCTCACCCCAACATTCACCCATATTGGGACAATTGCCACTTTCACAAATAGTATGTAGCCGATGGGTATCTACCAAATTACGAACCTCCTTGTACGATTCTCCAATAGGTAATTTTACCCTCAGCCAGTTAGGCTTTTTAGCTTTTTGCTCTACTATTCCATCAATAACCGGTAACTCTATCATTAAGTAAAATTATTTTTTTAAAACACTTAATTAAAATATTATACAAAATTAATGGTAACAATTGATATGTAAACAACTTTGTACATAGCAATTTATCTAGAATATAAATCATTGAAATAACAACCCATTATTTCCTCTTTCCAAATAAGATAGAAACATAGACACTTACAAAATATTGGTTAGCCTTTGAATAAACCAATTGAGGAATTGCCTTTGAATAAATTTCTGCCATTACTCCTACTTCTAATGCGCTAAGCTGCTCATTATATTTACCATAATCAAATCTCAGAGATGCCTTGGTATAAATGCCAGGTGTAACTTTTAGTTGATTCCAGCCCTTTGAAAATCCACCACCAGATACTTGCATAAATCCCAGTAAACTAGAATTGGTGAACAATACGCTATCAGCAATATGGGTATATCGACCTGAGTTTGAATACAATGAACTATCAGAAGATTCATACCTAATCAGCTTTCTACCACCTTTATCCATATCATTAACTTCAAGGTTATAGGGTCTTAACAAGGCTAAAGAAATACCTCCTCCAAAATTCCCTGTAACACTAATTCCATTTCTATTCGTCTTGTTACCCAATAAATATTGCTGTTGCACCCCTATCTTCAAAGGGTATAAAAAATTAATTTTTCCAAAAATAAAAGGTGAAGAGGGTATATTCACATTGCTTTGCTTTTCTTCTTTTGAGTGCTTCCTTTCTGTCAATTCAAATTGAAAAAGCAAGGATTTTTTGACAGACTTATATTTACCCAACTCAAAAAAACCACCATAACCATCTGAATTTAGTTTGATTCCAAATGCTGTTTGTTTGTGATAAGAAATCACTCCTTCCTCCTCCTGTTTTATGAGTGCATTGATTCGCTGCTTCCTTTGAATCATTAAATCCTTTTTTGACTTTTGGGCAAAAGAAGCAAATCCGATTACAATAGTCAAGAAAATTAAAAATAATTTACGCATAATAAATTTTTACTTCAGTAAATTTATGTAAAAATAATACAATGACAGCAACCATTCAATATGAAGGCGATTTAAGATGCACCGCACAACATTTACAAAGCGGAACAAACGTTGAAACAGATGCCCCTTCTGATAACCGGGGTAAAGGAGAGAGATTTTCACCCACCGACTTAGTTTGCACTGCCCTAGCCACTTGTATGGCTACCACCATGGCAATCAAAGCAAATGATATGAACATTGAACTAAAGGGTTTAACCATTGCAGTTACTAAAAATATGCAGAGCGACCCACGTAGAATTTCAAAAATTGATGTTAAAGTTTCATTTCCCACTGATCTAGTACTAGAAGAAAAAGAGAAAATTATTTTACAACGAACGGGTGATAACTGCCCAGTAGTAAAAAGTCTTCATCCTGACTTAGTCCTAAATATTGAATATAATTAATATACAGACAGACTAAGGGGCCTAAGTAACTTATTTCCTACTGCACATTCCAAGCAACGCTTTTGATTACAGTAATCATTTTTTAATTGAATGAGAGCTTGAGAATCAAAAGCGTTCTTATTTTCAATTCCCAAAATTTTAAAACCGTTGGTGATACTATTATTTTCTTCTGAAATTTGCTCCAACCAAAGCATAGACCGATCCTTGTACTTTGTTTCCCTACGATGGTGACCGTAGGCAAAAATAATAGGGACAATGGTATTAATCAATAAAGAATGAATCATCTGCTGGCCTATATTTTTCTCTCGAAAATCTGAAAGCTCGTCAAAAACATAATGATAATGCCAATAGTCGTTGGCAGTAACCGATAATAGTTTTTTTACATCTTCTAACAATATTGTTTCTCTTATCATTGAGAATAAATGCACACTTTTATGAATCAACATTGACAATTGTGCCAACCGAAGGGAAGGGAAATTAGAAGGACGCATTCTTAAAAAATACAATGGTGGCTGAGTAGATAATAATTGATATTTTTTCTTTAGAAACAGGTACTCTTTTTTTAAAAGTTTTGGATAATCTTCATCAAAATCTTTGTCCAATAACCCTGCCTGTCCAAATAAAAGAGCTTCCGTTTGATGAATTTGATTTTTATGTTTCGCTAAAATATTAATTGATAAAGAACGAGCTAATTTTTCAAATGAATCTGAATTAACCGTGTTTCCGAAGTTCCTGGCTATTAGCCACCAAAAAGTCTCCTCCCAGTGATTTTGGTTACAACTAAGAAAATCTAAAATAACCGATGTTTTCCTTTGCATCCTTTCTACTAACAGCCTTTCTTTCCAAGAAACCCAAAGTATAGGTGTAATTGTTGGAATCATTGTTTCACAAGCGATAAATGATTTTGCATTCATTAATTCATTGAATTTTTTTAGCAATATTTTAGAAACCAAACTCTGTAATTCAAGTACTGGAAAGGTTTCTTGAACATTGATATCATTTTGCCAGACAACGTGTAAAATAATATTGCCATAATTTTTATCTGTACTATGGTGATGGCTATTCCAATCAGAAGACAAAACATGCAATTCAATACTACCTGCCCAAAAGGTATTGTTTACTTTAATTTTTGCATTTAAAAAATCAGGTCCTTGATTGGTATTGATTATTCCAGGATGTACAATGGATAAGGTTTCACCATCACCTGTTTTCAATTCTTGTCTATTGTAATATTGAAGCTGCCAAATAAATTGCAAGAGCCTTTCGTTCATTAGGTTTATTTAATACCACAAAAACAATGGATGAATTCCCAATTTTGAGATAGGCTAATTTACAAAATCATTTTTATAATATTATAACTATTTGTAATATATTAATTGTAAAATTAAACCACTAAAGGATCCTTAAATTAAAAAAAGATAGAGGTAAATATAGATTGGAGGGGGAATTAAAAAGAAATTACAATTGCTTTAATTCTTGCACCACCCTACTTACTGGGAGGCCCATAACATTGTAAAAATCACCTGATACTGATTGAATACCTACTACTCCGATCCATTCTTGAATAGCATAGGCACCTGCCTTGTCATATGGTTGGTACTTATCAACATAAAAAATGATTTGATCCTTTGACAGGCTATGAAAACTAACCTCTGTAGTATCTGCAAATGCGCGTTCCTTTTCATTAAAAAGTATTACCACACCGGTAATAACCTTGTGAACTTTACCAGATAGCGCAGATAAAATAGCGATAGCATCTTCTCGATTGATTGGTTTACCAATTACGCTATCTTCCAATACAACAATTGTATCAGCAGCTAAAACAGGAATATTAAATTGATGATTCTTTTGAACAGCCAATGCTTTATTTCGGGCAATATGAATTGCGGTATCTTCAAAAGACAATCCTGGAGGATAGGATTCATCAGTTGATTGAACCACCACAGTAAAAGGCACTTCGGCCCATTCTAATAATTGCTTTCGTCTTGGTGACTGTGATGCTAAAATAATACCCCCAGAATAAATCATAGAATAATAATAATTTGATTGGCGATTGAATTGAGTAAATTAATTCGCTTAACTTAAAGTTGGCTTTGCCTTACTGAATTACTTCAATAATAAAATTGAACATATGCCAGTAAACATAACTAGTTTAATTAAATTACTAATGGAATGATACTCTGCAGTAGTTTGGGCTCTGTAAAACCGTTTCATTATCCAAACAAGCGGAGAAATTACTAACACCAATGAATACAATGCGCTGCCCCACCATCCAATTTGAAGTACATACAATTGAAGTATTACCAAAGACCCTATTAACACGGTTAGCCAAACTCCAACAAATACTTTGGTAGCAGTAACCCCCCAGACGATGGGCATTGTTTTACATTGGTACTTAGCATCGCCAAACATATCCTCAATATCTTTTACAACTTCACGAATTAGTGAAATAATAAAAGCAAAACCTGCATACAAAGCCGCAAATTTATAAATTCTGGACAAACCAACTATGAATCCAGCAGAAACTTCTGTTGTAGTAAAAAGTAAAGTATTGATAGCAAAATACAAAACCAGCACAGTCCAAGCTGTTAAGCTCGCAATGATAATATTTCCTGAAAGTAATTTCTTTTTAAAATTAGTAGAATAAACCCATAACAAAAAAGAACATAGAATATTGGCGAAAAATATTACTGGACTAGTTTTAAATGCAACATATCCACTTAAAGAGATACCCGCCAATGTTATTAACAAATGAAAAAGAATTGCCCAATGTCGGCTAATAATTTTTTGCACCACCATCTTGGCAGGCTTATTTACCTGGTCAATATTGATATCAAAATAATCGTTGATAATATATCCTGCAGCTGCAATTAAAACAGAAGCAGTTACTAAATAATAAAAAAGGGATGGTGTTAATGCTTTTTGCTGAAGAAAATAATCGTTCGGTAAGGATGGAATAATTATACAATAATAAAAAAGCAATTGCGTAAGGGCAATAAAAATAAGATTAGGCCAACGTATCAATCGAAAAAAGGCTAACAATAATTTCATTTAGAAAATTTTTATTTCATCCCATTCAATATTTTCCCAAGGCCAATAAGCATCCTATTTTTGATTGTCTCTCCATTCATACACCCAGCTACTCTGAATCATTTCAAGATGTCCCTCATTACTTTGTTCTGCAGTTCCTGAAAAATTAGGAATTTCCAAAACCCATTTATGTAAATCGGTAAAGCGAATGCGGTATATTTTACTTTCACTAAAATCATCACCAAAACGTTCATATAATTTCATTGCGATGTCTTCATAATCATTCCAATGAATAGGAGGTTCGAAAGTCATAAAAGATATTTTGTAAATAGGCTGATTTAATAATTTTTAATACCGTATTTCTAATATTTGAGCAACTGAAATTAATCAAATTGAATGAGCCGATGAATTGGTTAAATTACTCTCCCAAAAATTGTGTCTGATCAGGTAAGGTTACAACAATAACACCACTCCCTTTTTGTAAGATACATTGACAACTCAACCTCGAATTGATGCGAGGATTAACTGCTCTATCAATAAAATCCTCTTCTCTATCAGAGAGTTCTTCCAACAATACATCCCCCTGATCTACATATAAATGACAGGTACTGCAAGCGCATACGCCACCGCAATTGTGATGCAAATCTATATCATGCTTAAGTGCAACCTCTAATAAAGATTGACCTTCTTCAATATTATCAAGTGTAATTGGTGAACAACCTTTTTGTTCAAAATTATAAGTAATTGTATACATATTTTGTAAAGTTCGAGATGCAAACCTACTTCAGAATTACCATTTAATGAAAACTTAGTTTTAAAATTGATTCAATTGACTAATCCAAAATTGATTTTTAAGTCAATCAGCGTTTCAATAAACTCTCTGTAAATGTTAGGTAAATTGTTTTTAATTCAGGGTGATTTGACAATGCTTGAATATGTTTATCCAATGTAGATTGATCATTTCTAATGGCAGGACCAGTTTGAAGATCCGCAGGCAAATTAGCCCTTAATCTCAAAGCAGTTTGCTCAATAATCGGTTGGAGCATTTTAAAGTCTACCTCTTCATTTTTACAATACTCAGCAGTTAGTGTATATAAATGATTGGTGAAATTATTGACTATTACCGCAGCTAGGTGCAAGCAAAGACGCTTATCATCCCCAACAATACTAACGACTGAAGAAAGAGTGAATGCAAATTGTTCAATAATAGAAAGAACGGACTCTTTATTAGCATCTATCAGCAATGGAATGATGGATTGGTCTTCCGATTGATCTTTTCGTAAAGACTGAAGAGGATACAACACACCATATTGAGAGGATATATTACTTAAGACTTTCTTAGAAACAGAACCTGCAGTATGAACAACCAATTTATCTCCTAAAAAAAGAGAGTCCTGTATATTTTGCAAGGCGTTATCAGTTATTGCTAAAATATAAATATCGGCAGTTAGATCTACTGCTTCCAAATTATCTACAAATGAGCATCCAAATTCTTTACCCAATGATTGAGCACTTGAAATAGATCTACTGTATACTTGTATTATTTCATGATTAGCCGCTGAAATCAATCTTCCAAAAACGGAGGCTACATTACCTGCTCCAATAATTACTACTCTCATTCTGTATCTTTGTAACAATGAAATTAAAGCAAAAAATAGCAATTGGATATATAAGAGTAAAATTTAAATTACTTACAATCGTTTCAAAACGGCTTGCTGCAGAAAAAGCATTTGACCTATTTTGTACTCCACTAATTCAGACAGAACCTAGGACTCCGCCCATTTTTACTAAGGGAGAAGCCCTTCAATTTGAGCTGAATGGCTTAAAAGTAAACGGATTCAGATGGAATCAAGGTAGACCTCATAAAATATTGATTTTACACGGATTTGGCTCTGCAGCGCATAACTTCCACAATTACATAGCTCCATTAATTACAAAAGATTATGAAGTAATAGCATTTGATGCTCCTGCTCATGGAAACAGTGAAGGAGATAGAATTAATGCAGTCCAATACAGTGAAATGATTGAGAAGGTTGATGAACTATTTGGACCAATAAATGGATACATAGCCCATTCTTTTGCAGGAATTGCCTTAAGCCTTGCGATGGAAAAGTCTAATCACCAAGAGGATACTCGTATAGTATTCATCGCTCCTGCTACTGAAACCACTACCGCTATTGAAGGAGCTTTTAAAATGCTAAAAATTAATAATACCCAAGTAAGAGATTTATTTCACAAAATTATTTTCGAAAAAAGTGGTCATCCTACTGAATGGTTTTCGATAAAAAGAGCGATGAATAATATCAAAGCAACTGTACTTTGGATACATGATGAATTAGATGATGTAACTCCATTAGATGATGCGCTAAAAGTTAAATCAGCCAACTTTCCTAATATTCGATTTTTAATAACCAATGGTCTAGGCCACAAAAAAATTTACCGAGACAATAATATTAAAAATGAAGTAATTGACTTTTTGTAAAGAAGGTTCTAAACGGTTACTTCAAGAAGATTTATTTTGAATTTTCAATTTTAAAGTAATATTGCAGATTAAATTGAAACAATAACAATTATAAAAAAATTATAATACATGGTGTAAAAATGTATATTTTTGCAATCCTCTGCTGAATACAATTTGAATAAAAATTTTACTAAAAACTCCTTTCATTGAGGGAAAAGCACAAAATAGACTGTTGATTATGGCGAAGAATTTACTAATTGTTGAGTCCCCTGCGAAAGCTAAAACCATCGAAGGAATTTTAGGGAAAGATTTTGAGGTTAAAAGTTGCTTTGGACATATTCGTGACCTAGAGAAAAATGACATGGGAATTGACATCAACAATCACTTCAAACCCAAATATATCGTTCCAGCTGACAAAGACAGGGTAGTAAAAGAGTTAAAAAGTATTGCAAAAAGAAGTGACGAAGTTTGGCTTGCATCGGATGAGGACCGAGAAGGAGAAAGTATTTCTTGGCATTTAGCGGAGGTGCTAGGACTAGACCCCGCTACCACTAAAAGAATTGTTTTTCACGAAATAACCAAGCCTGCAATAGAAAAAGCTGTAAAAAATCCAAGGATAATTAATATGAACCTAGTAAATGCTCAGCAAGCTAGGCGAGTAGTAGACCGATTGGTTGGATTTGAATTAAGTCCTGTTCTTTGGAGAAAAATAGGCATGAGCGGTGGATTAAGTGCCGGTCGTGTGCAAAGTGTTGCAGTTAAATTAATAGCAGAAAAGGAAAGAGAAATTAATCATTTTACAGCTTCAAGCAGTTTCAAAATTGAAGCGGCTTTATCTGCAACAGACAATAGCAATCGTACAGTCAATTTTAAAGCCGAAGGATCTAAGTATGAAGTAAGTGAAGACGCTGAAAAATTCTTACAAAGCTGTATCGGCGCTAGTTATACAGTTAAAGACATACAGGTAAAACCAGGAAAAAGAACACCAGCAGCACCTTTTACTACCTCTACACTCCAGCAAGAAGCCAGCAGAAAATTAGGATATGGTGTAACAAAAACTATGTTACTCGCACAAAAATTATATGAAAGTGGTAAGATCACTTACATGCGAACGGATAGTGTGAATTTAGGTGAAACAGCGATGGATGCAATAGTTTCAGAAATTAAAAGTAGCTATGGTGATAAATACCTTCAAATTCGCAAATACAAAAATAAAAATGAAAGTGCTCAGGAAGCGCATGAAGCGATCAGGCCTACCTACATGGAAAATCATACGGTAAATGATCCTGAATTAAATCGATTGTATGAATTGATATGGAAAAGAACCATTGCTTCACAAATGAGCGATGCAGAATTAGAAAAAACGACTGCTAAAATAAATATTAGTACCAATCAACAGGAATTAACTGCCACTGGAGAAGTAATGAAATTTGATGGCTTCCTAAAAGTATATTTAGAAAGTAGTGATGACGAAGAAGATGAAAATGAAAAAGAGGGTGAAAGTAGACTACCCAATTTAGCGCCAGGTCAGGTACTTACCTTCAATCAAATGACCGCTATAGAGCGATTTACCAAACACTCAGCAAGATATACAGAAGCTTCTTTAGTAAAAAAATTAGAAGAATTAGGAATAGGCAGACCTAGTACTTATGCTCCTACGATTTCTACTATTATCAAAAGAACCTATGTAGAAAAAAAGGACAAAGAAGGAGTGAAAAGAAATTTCAGGATATTGAAATTGAAAGATGACAAGATTGAAAAAGGAATTGAGCAGGAAAATACAGGTGCTGAAAAATCAAAGCTTTTTCCTACCGATCTTGGATTAGTGGTAACTGATTTTTTAAACCAGCACTTCACTAAAGTAATGGATTATTCTTTTACAGCAAATATTGAAAAAGAATTTGATGAGGTGGCAGAAGGTAAAATTCAATGGAGCAAGATGGTAGAGGATTTTTATACTCCTTTTCACATTGGAGTTACCCATACATTAGAAACAGCCGAAAGAGCTGTAGGAGAACGCATTTTAGGAGTTGATGAAACTGGAAAGCCCATTATGGCTAGAATGGGAAGGTATGGCCCAATGGTGCAAATAGGCTCTCAAAATGATGAGGAAAAACCAAGATTTGCTAAACTAAAAGCTAACCAAAGCATTGAAACAATTAGCTTGGACGAAGCATTAGAATTATTTAAACTACCCCTTACTTTGGGTGAACATGACGAACTTGAAGTAAGTGTTAATATCGGACGTTTTGGTCCCTATGTAAAATGGGGAGAGCAATATATATCTATACCAAAAGGAGAAGATCTTTCTTCAGTTGACCTACTAAAAGCGGTGGAAATCATTCATGCCAAACAAGTCGAGGACGCTCCTATTGGATTTTTTGATGAAAAACCAATTACCAAAGGGAAGGGAAGATTTGGTCCATTCATTAAATGGAACGACCTTTTTATAAATATACCTAGGGCGTATAATTTTGATATCCTTACTCAGCAAGACTGTAATGAGCTTATTGAAAAAAAGATGGAAAAGGAAGCTAACCGATTCATCATACAATGGCCAGCAGAAAAAATCTCAATTGAAAATGGAAGATGGGGCCCATTCATTCGCTTTGGAAAAAAAATGCTAAAGCTAATATCTGGTCCCAATGGAAAATATACCGCAGATCAGCTTGCAACCATTGAACTAGAGGAAGTAAAAAAAATGATTCTGATTCAAGAACCAAAGGCATTTGATAAAAAAGGAGCTGTCAAGAAAAAGTCAGCGGTAAAGAAAAAAGCTGCAACAAAAAAATAATAAATCTTTTTTATAGACTTGAAAAGCGTTGAAATATCAACGCTTTTTTTATTGCAATAATCTTATGGAAAAGTTAGATATATAGTTCTGGGTTTCCTTTCGGAATAGAGTGCTTTTACTTTTTTTTCTTGATAAAAAAAAGTAACAAAAAAAATCAATCCGCCGCGGCGGATTGATTTTTTAACGGCTCTTAATTCAAATTTCTTGCACTTTTTATTCGAGGGCATCCAAACTACTATTATGTCAAATTGCCTAACACGACTTTTTGTGGGTCAACTGCATAGAAAGATCAAATAATTTATACACTCTTGTGGAAAGTTAAAAACGGATTGTTTTCAATATTTACCGAATTTCATAATCAAATAAAAGATTTTGATTGAGAACAAAGAAATAATAGCGCTTTTTCATTTGATGGATGATCCAGACGAAGTGGTATACAACAGCGTGAGCGATAAGATTCTCTCTTTTGGAAAGGAAATAATACCTAACCTCGAGAACCTATGGGAAAACACGCTTCAAGAACAGACACAAGAAAGAATTCAGCAAATTATTCACAAATTACATTTCGAAGATCTTACCAATGATTTTATTTCTTGGAAAAATAGTGATGGTGATTTATTACGGGGGGCACTTTTAGTTGCAAAGTATCAATTTCCAGAAATGCAGGATACCCCTATTTTAAAAAAAATAGAAAAAATTCGTCGAAATATATGGCTAGAATTAAATAATTATCTTACCCCATTAGAACAAGTAAATGTAATTACTAGCATTCTGTACAATTACTACCAACAGAAAGGATTAGAAGTTTCTTACAATCAACCAGATGATTTTTTAATCAACAAAACACTTGAAAACAATCGAGGAAATGCTTTAAGCAACGGAATATTATATTTAATCCTTTGCCAATTACTCGACATCTCTGTAAATGCAACCAATATTCCAAAACAGTTTGTCCTTGGGTATTTCAATCCACAACATGAATTTGATCAACCAGTGAGTCATAGTTCCGAAAAAATATTCTTTTTCATCGACCCTTTAAATGGAAATATCCATTCACACAAAGACATAGAAAAATATTTTAACCGCATATCAATTTCACCTTCCTCGATATATTTTAAACCGCTTAATAATAAAAAAATCATTCGATTTTTATTGGAAGAGTTAAGCAAATGTTTCAATGACGAACTGAACGCTTATAAAAAAGAGGAATTATTAAGCCTTGTAAAATTATTAGACGAATGATATATCATGTAACCACCCTCTCCCATTGGGAACAATCATTGTCTCAGGGATTTCACGAAGCTGAGTCGCTAGCAAAAGAAGGCTTTATTCATGCCAGTGACAGCCACCAGGTAAAAGGTGTATTGGAAAGATATTATAAAAATAAAACCGATTTACTACTATTACACATAGACGAAACGAAATTAACTTCGATTTTGAAATACGAATTAGCCCCTTCTATAAATGAACTTTTTCCCCATATTTATGGTAGTATCAACACCGATGCCGTGATGGAGACTTCTTCTATTTAAATTTCTTTGAAAAAAAAAGAACAATATGATTTAAATAAGTGAATCAAATTTTCATCGGATATTTTTAGTTTGTAATCTATGTCCATCGAATTATCCTATTTTAATAGTCCCATTGGAACAATAGAAATAAAAGTTTCTAACCAATCTGTACGTTCAATACTATTTACTAATACGGATAGAAAAAATATTCCTATTAAAGAAAATACCTCTCTGCTACAAACTGAATACCCACTTACAAAAATTTGTCATCAACAACTATTTGAATATTTTAATGGAGAAAGAAAAGTTTTTGATTTGCAGTTAGAGCAAGCAGGGACAGCGTTTCAACAAAAAATATGGCAGGAACTAACCAATATTCCTTATGGCAAAACAATCGACTATCTAGCGCTTGCAAAAAAAATTGGAAATATTAACGCCATTAGAGCCGTAGGTACTGCAAATGGAAAAAATTCAATCTGCTTGGCGATTCCTTGCCATAGAGTAATTGGAAGCAACGGAGAGCTAAAAGGATATAACGGAGATCAGTGGAGAAAAAAATGGTTACTAGAATATGAAGGAG